>NZ_JBMOWO010000040.1:0-20611 GCF_049310525.1 Pseudomonas sp. GZD-222 | reverse complement strand
CCCGCTCCCACTGCCTCACACCCATTCGGATTTCCGAATGGAACTCCCCCTCGCATTCGGCCACCCGGACGAATCACCCCGCCAGCAAAGCGTCAAAAAAGTTTAATCCCCAGTATTTTCACGGCGTTATGATCAAAGTCAGGGCTTGGCACGACTCATGCTCTACACTCAGTACCCGAATGCGCAACGCTTCATTGCAGTGTTCGCTGAACGAAAGAGCCGGCCAACGGCTCCATAAAAAAAACAACGTCGAGGAAATTTTGATGCGTATCGTTCCCCACCTGTTGGGCGCAGCCATCACGGCCGCTTTGATCAGCATGCCAGTCACCGCCGCAGAGCTGACCGGCACCCTGAAGAAAATCAACGACTCGGGCACCATTACCCTGGGGCACCGCGACGCTTCTATCCCGTTCTCCTACATCGCCGACGCTTCGGGTAAACCCGTCGGTTATTCCCATGACATCCAGCTGGCTATCGTCGAGTCCCTGAAAAAGGACCTGAACAAGCCAGACCTGAACGTCAAATACAACCTGGTCACCTCCCAGACCCGTATTCCGCTGGTACAGAACGGCACCGTTGACGTCGAGTGTGGCTCGACCACCAACAACGTCGAGCGCCAGCAGCAAGTGGCTTTCTCGGTCGGTATCTTTGAAGTCGGCACCCGTCTGCTGACCAAAGCACAAGACGGCAAGCCGGAAAACGCCAAGTACAAGGACTTTGCCGACCTGGCTGGCAAGAACGTGGTCACCACTGCAGGTACCACGTCCGAGCGCATTCTCAAGTCGATGAACGCCGACAAGCAGATGAAAATGAACGTCATCTCGGCCAAGGACCACGGCGAATCCTTCCAGATGCTCGAGTCCGGCCGTGCCGTGGCCTTCATGATGGACGACGCGCTGCTCGCCGGCGAAATGGCCAAGGCCAAGGATCCGAAAGGCTGGGCAATCGTCGGCACGCCGCAGTCCTATGAAATTTACGGCTGCATGGTCCGTAAAGATGACCCAACGTTCAAGGCTGCGGTCGACAAGGCCATCGTTGACCTCTACAAGTCGGGCGAGATCAACAAGATCTACGACAAGTGGTTCAATCAGCCAGTCCCACCTAAGGGCCTGAACCTGAACTTCCCAATGAGCGACGAGCTCAAGGCGCTGATCGCCAATCCTACCGACAAAGCTGCAGACGAAAAGAAGTCCTGATCCCCAGCTAGTTAGTGTCTAACCTTTCATCCGAGGGTGCCTTGCGCCCTTGGATGCTCGAAGGTGCCCGTGAAACAACTGATCTGAGGGGAGATCCCGATGAATTACAACTGGGACTGGGGCGTATTCTTCAAGTCCACTGGCGTGGGCAGCGAAACCTATCTGGACTGGTACATCACCGGCCTGGGCTGGACCATCGCCATTGCCGTCGCCGCCTGGATCATCGCACTGCTGCTGGGCTCGGTGCTCGGTGTCATGCGTACTGTCCCGAACCGCGTGGTATCGGGTATCGCCACGTGCTACGTGGAACTCTTTCGTAACGTACCGCTGCTGGTGCAGCTGTTCATCTGGTACTTCCTGGTGCCCGACCTGCTGCCTGAAGGCCTGCAGGAATGGTTCAAACAGGACTTGAATCCGACCACCTCGGCACTGATCAGCGTGGTCATCTGCCTGGGTCTGTTCACCGCTGCGCGTGTCTGCGAACAAGTGCGCACCGGCATCCAGGCGCTGCCGCGTGGCCAGGAGGCCGCCGCTCGCGCCATGGGCTTCAGCCTGCCGCAGATCTACTGGAACGTGCTGCTGCCGCAAGCCTACCGGATCATCATTCCGCCGCTGACCTCGGAATTCCTGAACGTGTTCAAGAACTCCTCGGTGGCCTCGCTGATCGGCCTGATGGAACTGCTGGCGCAAACCAAACAGACCGCCGAATTTTCGGCCAACCTGTTTGAAGCCTTCACCCTGGCGACGCTGATTTACTTCACCTTGAACATGGGCCTGATGTTGCTGATGCGTATGGTCGAGAAGAAAGTCGCCGTTCCCGGCCTGATCTCCGTGGGGGGCAAATAATGGACTTCAGTGGAATCATTCCCGCCCTGCCGGGGCTATGGAACGGCATGGTGATGACCCTGCAGCTGATGGTCATGGGTGTCGTCGGCGGTATCGCGCTAGGCACCATCCTGGCGCTGATGCGGTTGTCGTCGAACAAGCTGCTGGCGAATATCGCCGGTGCGTACGTCAACTATTTCCGCTCCATCCCGTTGCTGCTGGTGATCACCTGGTTCTACCTGGCGGTGCCCTTCGTGCTGCGCTGGATCACCGGCGAAGACACCCCGATCGGGGCCTTCACCTCCTGCGTCGTGGCCTTCATGATGTTCGAGGCAGCCTACTTCTGCGAAATCGTCCGGGCTGGCGTGCAGTCGATCTCCAAGGGCCAGATGGGCGCTGCCCAGGCGCTGGGCATGACCTACGGCCAGACCATGCGCCTGATCATCCTGCCCCAGGCGTTTCGCAAGATGACTCCGCTGCTGCTGCAGCAGAGCATCATCCTGTTCCAGGACACCTCGCTGGTCTACACCGTCGGCCTGGTCGACTTCCTCAACTCGGCACGTGCCAGTGGCGACATCATCGGACGCTCCAATGAGTTCCTGGTGTTCGCCGGTGCTGTGTACTTCGTCATTAGCTTCTCCGCTTCGTGGCTGGTCAAGCGTCTGCAGAAAAGGATAACCGTATGATTTCCATCAAGAACGTCAACAAGTGGTACGGCGACTTCCAGGTTCTGACCGACTGCAACACCGAGGTCAAGAAAGGCGAAGTGGTTGTCGTCTGCGGCCCGTCCGGGTCGGGCAAGTCGACCCTGATCAAGTGCGTCAACGCCCTGGAGCCTTTCCAGAAGGGTGACATCATCGTCGACGGCACCTCGATCGCCGACCCGAAGACCAACCTGCCCAAGCTGCGTTCGCGGGTCGGCATGGTGTTCCAGCACTTTGAACTGTTCCCGCACCTGACCATTACCGAGAACCTGACCATTGCCCAGCGCAAGGTGCTTGGTCGTAGCGAAGCCGAAGCAACCAAGAAAGGCCTGGCCCTGCTTGAGCGCGTAGGCCTTAGCAGCCAGGCCAAAAAGCACCCTGGACAACTCTCCGGTGGTCAGCAGCAACGTGTAGCGATCGCCCGGGCACTGGCCATGGACCCGATCGTCATGCTGTTCGACGAGCCAACCTCGGCCCTGGACCCGGAAATGGTCAGCGAGGTACTCGACGTGATGGTGCAACTGGCCCACGAAGGCATGACCATGATGTGCGTAACCCATGAAATGGGCTTTGCCCGCAAGGTTGCCAACCGGGTGATCTTCATGGACAAGGGCAACATCATCGAGGACTGCACCAAAGAAGAGTTCTTCGGTGACCAGAGTGCTCGCGATGAGCGCACCCAGCACTTCCTCAGCAAAATCCTGCAACACTGAGGTGATGATCAGCACCCTCTGTCCTGCATACGCCGGGCAGAGGATGCTGGTCGTACCAAGGCCACTGTGATGAAATGCGATCCCACGCTCTTTCGCCCAGCCAAGCCTGCCCTTGCCGTGAAACCCCGTCTGATCCGCCAACTGCTGATACCCCCTTTGATCATTCTGATGATGATCGGTCTGGGTGTGGCCGGCTTCATGATCAGCGAACACAACGGCATCCGCACCTTGAGCGAATCCGGCGAGCGTCAGCTTGAGCTGCACGCGCGCGGCGTCGAGACTGAAATCAGCAAGTACACCTACCTGCCCAGCCTGCTGGAGCTGGAAGACAGCGTCTCCAGCCTGCTCACCGAACCCGATGGCGAACACCGCCAGACGGTCAACGAATACCTCGAAGGCCTGAACCGGCGCAGCCGCAGCCGGGCGATCTTCGTCCTCGATACCACCGGCCGGGTCCAGGCCACCAGCAACTGGCGCGATGTCGACAGCTTCCTCGGTGAAGACCTGTCGTTCCGTGCCTATTTCCAGCAAGCCGTACGCGGCCAGCCTGGACGTTTCTACGGTATCGGCAGCACCACCGGCGAACCTGGCTACTACCTGGCCCATGGCCTGGAAGAGCACGGCAAGATCATCGGTGTAGCGGTGATCAAAGTACGCCTGGAAAACATGGAAGAGCGCTGGCAACGGGCACGCCTGGAAGCCTTTGTCAGCGACGAGAACGGCATCATCATTCTTTCCAGCGATCCGGCGCGGCGACTCAAGTCGGTGCGTCCACTGACCCCGGAAATCAAGGAACGCCTGGCGCGCAGCCTGCAGTACTACTGGTGGCCGCTCAACGAGCTGCAACCCTTGTCGCGGGAAAAGCTCGCCGATGGTGTCGAAAAGCTCAGCTTCCCGGCCAACGCCGAACTGGGCGACGGCCGCCGCGAAGTTGCCTACCTGTCCCAGACCCGGCGCCTGAGCGACACGCCGTGGCATTTCACCCTGCTCACGCCCCTGCAGGACCTGCGCCGCGAGTCGATCATCCAGGGCGTGCTGGTCGCCGTGGCCTTCGCCTTGCTGACCATTGTGCTGATCGCCTGGAATGAACGGCGCAAGGTCATCGCCACGCGCCTGGCCGCCCGCGAAGCACTCGAAGAGGCCAACAGCCAGCTGGAACGCAAGATCACCGAGCGCACCGCCGATTTGCGCGCCAGCAACGACCGTCTGAAGGGCCAGATCCGCGAGCGCCGGCAAGCCGAGCAGACCCTGCGCCATGCCCAGGACGAACTGGTCCAGGCCGGAAAGCTCGCGGCCATCGGCCAGATGTCGACCAGCATCGCCCATGAACTGAACCAGCCACTGGCAGCGCTGCGTACCTTGTCGGGCAACACCGTGCGTTTTCTCGAGCGCGGCGCCCTGGAAACCGCCAGCACCAACCTGCGTACCATGAACGACCTGATCGACCGTATGGGCCGGATCACCGCGAGCTTGCGCTCCTTTGCCCGGCGCGCTGACGACAGTGGCCAGGCCTCGCTGGCCAAGGCGGTGGACGCCAGCCTGCAGGTGCTGGGTAACCGTATTGCCGGTTGCCACCTGAAGCTGAACAGCCAGTTCGACGACCAGCAACTGGCGATCGACCAGACCCGCCTGGAGCAGATCCTGGTCAACCTGATCGGCAACGCCCTCGATGCCATGGCCGCGCAACCCATGCCTGAGTTATGGCTCGAAGGCGAGCTGCAGGGCGACAAGTACCGCCTGCGGGTGCGCGACAATGGCCATGGCATCGACGACGAAGCCCGCAAGCACCTGTTCGAACCGTTTTTCACCACCAAGCCGGGCGAGCACGGCCTGGGTCTGGGCCTGACCCTGTCAGCCAGCCTCGCCGCCGCTGCCAAGGGCAGCCTGAGCGTCGAACACCCTGCCAGTGGCGGCACGGCGTTCGTCCTCGCCCTGCCCCTGGTCAATGCCCCAACAGAATCTGTCGAGTCCTTATGAACCAAGCGCCCCTTACCGTCCTGATCGTCGAAGACGACCCGCATGTGCTGCTCGGCTGCCAGCAGGCCCTGGCGCTGGAAGACATCGCCTGCGAAGGCGTCGGCAGCGCCGAAGAGGCCTTGCAGCGTATTGGTGATGATTTCGCCGGGATCGTGGTCAGCGACATTCGCCTGCCCGGCATTGATGGCCTGGAACTGTTGAGCCGGCTCAAGGCCCGCGACAGCAGCCTGCCGGTGGTGCTGATCACCGGCCACGGCGACATCGATATGGCCGTCGGTGCCATGCGTAACGGTGCCTACGACTTCATGGAAAAGCCGTTCGCCCCGGAGCGCCTGGTCGAAGTGGTACGCCGCGCTCTGGAGCAACGCGGATTGTCCCGGGAAGTCTTCGCCTTGCGCCGTCAGCTGGCCGAGCAAAGCACCCTCGAAGGCCGGATCATTGGTCGTTCGCCCGCCATGCAGAACCTGCGTGATCTGATTGCCAACGTTGCCGACACCTCGGCCAATGTCCTGATCGAAGGCGAGACCGGCACCGGCAAAGAACTGGTCGCCCGCTGCCTGCACGATTTCAGCCGGCGCCAGAGCCAGCCCTTTGTCGCCCTGAACTGCGGCGGCCTGCCTGAAAACCTGTTCGAAAGCGAAATATTCGGCCACGAAGCCAATGCCTTCACCGGCGCCGGCAAGCGCCGTATCGGCAAGATCGAACATGCCAACGGCGGTACGCTGTTCCTCGACGAAGTCGAGAGCATGCCGATCAACCTGCAGATCAAACTGCTGCGTGTGCTGCAGGAACGTACCCTGGAGCGCCTGGGTTCGAACCAGAGCATTCCGGTGGATTGCCGGGTGATTGCCGCAACCAAGTCCGACCTCGACGCCCTCGGCCAGAGCGGACAGTTCCGCAGCGACCTGTACTACCGCCTCAACGTGGTCACCCTGGAACTGCCGCCGCTGCGCGAGCGTCGCGAAGACATCCTGCAGTTGTTCGAACACTTCCTGCAGCTGTCGTCTTTGCGCTTTGATCGCGAAGTCCCGCAACTGGACAGCCAGACCCTGTCACGCCTGATGGCCCATGACTGGCCGGGCAACGTGCGTGAACTGCGCAACGTTGCCGAGCGCTACGCCCTGGGTTTGCCCGCCTTCAAGAAGGTCGGTGCGAGTGCCAGCCAGGGCCTGGGTTTTGCCGAAGCGGTCGAGGCCTTCGAGCGCAATCTGCTCAGCGATGCCCTGCAGCGTACGGGTGGCAACCTCAGCCAGGCCAGCCAGGAACTAGGCATGGCCAAGACCACCCTGTTCGACAAAGTGAAGAAATATGGCTTGGGTTGACCGTCCAATAACACGAGAAAGCACGTGGACCTGATACTCAAAGCCTGCCTCGGTGCAGCCGTCGTGGTTATCCTTGCCGCGCTTGCGAAAACCCGCAATTACTACATCGCCGGGCTCGTCCCGCTGTTCCCGACGTTCGCCCTGATTGCCCACTACATCGTCGGCAAGGGCCGTTCACTGGAAGACTTGAAGACCACCATCCTGTTCGGCATGTGGTCGATCATTCCCTACTTCGTCTACCTGGCGGCGCTGTATGTACTGGTGGACCGCCTACGCCTGGAACTGTCGCTGGCGCTGGCGGCAGTCGCCTGGCTGGTGGCTGCGACGGTGCTGGTCAGTGTGTGGGTGAAGCTGCATTGAGGAATCAGAACGCCGCCAGATGGGCATCGGTCAGCCGTTGCGTTGCCAGATAAGGCAGCACCGCTGCCAGCAAGGGCACCTTGAACTGCTCCTGAAAGCGATGGGCCAGACCCGGAATCAACTTCAACTGGCTACCCTGGATGTGCGCTGCCAGGTGCACACCATGCATCACCGGCAACAGCGGATCAGCTGTGCCGTGCACCACCAGCGTCGGCAGGCGCAGGCTGTTGAGCAGCTCGACCCGGCTCGGTTCGGCAAGAATGGCCATGATCTGGCGCTCGACCCCTTCCGGGTTGAAGGCCCGGTCATAGGACTGCGCCGCCTGCTGCAACAGCGCCTGACGATCATCCTTCACCTGTGGACTACCTAAAGCTGCCAGCAGGTCAGCCTGCTGCTCCAGCGCTGCTTCGCGGTTCGGGGCCTCGCGCCGCGCCAGCAACTGCACCAGGGCCGGGCTCGGCGTCGGCAAACCCTGGGCACCGGAGCTGGACATGATCAAGGTCAGGCTTTCGACCCGTTCCGGGGCCACTGCCGCCATATGCTGGGCAATCATACCGCCCATACTCACCCCGAGGACATGGAAGCGTTCGACGTGCAGGGCATCCATCAATCCCAGGCCATCTTCAGCCATGTCATTGAGGCTATAGGGGGCGGTCACCGACACGCCGAGTTTGTAACGCAGCACCTGGTAGGTCAGGTTGGCGCTGGCCGGTGCCTGGCGCCAACGGGTCAGGCCGACGTCACGGTTGTCGTAGCGGATCACCCGAAACCCTTGTTGGCACAAGGCAACCACCACTTCATCGGGCCAATGGATCAACTGACCACCGAGGCCCATGACCAACAGCAGCGCCGGGTCCGAGTCACGCCCGATGCTCTGGTACGCCAGGTTCAGTTGTGCCAGGGCGACGTGTTCGGTGGGCACATTGATGTCGCAACGCGACGCCGCAAAGGAAGATGAAGCGCTGATCAGCGCAAGAAAAAGCAAAAACGCCCGCATGAAAGAAACACCAGAATGAAAATCCCCAGTAGAGCGGGAGTCTGATGACTTTCATGCGAGCGCGCTGCCACAAAACCGTGACCGTTTGATGACACTCGCCGAATGGTAAGAACATTATCACGGGGCAAGCCCGCTCCCACCGGAGCTCTGTGACTACAGTGGGAACGGGCTTGCCCCGCGATTTATCAGGCCAGTTCGCTGCGCAATTGCCGAGCGGCGGCCACCATGTTCACCAGCGCCGCTTCCGTTTCCGGCCAGGCGCGGGTCTTCAGGCCGCAGTCGGGGTTGACCCACAGGCGTTCGGCCGGAATACGCTGGACCGCCTTGCTCATCAACTTGACCATCTCGGCAGTGTCCGGCACCCGCGGCGAGTGGATGTCATACACCCCCGGACCGATATCGTTGGGGTAGTCAAAGGCTTTGAAGGCCTCCAGCAGCTCCATGTCCGAGCGCGAGGTCTCGATGGTGATCACGTCGGCATCCATGGCCGCGATGGCTTCGATCACGTCATTGAATTCGCTGTAGCACATGTGCGTATGAATCTGGGTTTCGTCACGTACGCCACTGGAGCACAGGCGGAAGGCTTCCACCGCCCAGTTCAGGTATTCCTGCCATTGCGCGCGACGCAGGGGCAGGCCTTCGCGGAACGCCGCTTCGTCGATCTGCACGATCTTGATGCCCGCCGCTTCCAGGTCCTGCACCTCGTCGCGAATGGCCAGGGCCAGTTGCTCGGCCTGGACCTTGCGCGACACGTCCTCGCGCGGGAACGACCACATCAGCATGGTCACCGGGCCGGTCAGCATGCCTTTCATGACCTTGTTGGTCAGACGCTGGGCATATTCGATCCAGGCCACAGTCATCGGCTGTGGACGGCTCAGGTCGCCGTAGATGATCGCCGGTTTGACGCACCGCGAACCGTAGCTCTGCACCCAGCCGAAACGAGTGAAGATGTAGCCGTCCAGCTGTTCGGCAAAGTACTCGACCATGTCATTGCGCTCGGCCTCGCCGTGCACCAGCACGTCCAGGCCCAAACGCTCCTGCACCTGTACGGCGTGACGAATCTCGCTGTGCATCGCATCGGTGTAGTCATTGGCCGATAGCTTGCCCTGCTTGTAGGCCTGGCGTGCCAGACGGATCGCCGAGGTCTGCGGGAACGAGCCAATGGTCGTGGTCGGGAAAGCAGGCAGTTGCAAGCGTTGGCGCTGGGCTTCGATACGCTGGGCAAACGTCGACTGGCGTTGGCTATCTGCAGCAGTGACGGCTGCCAGACGTGCCTGCACCTGCGGCTTGTGGATGCGCGGCGATTGGCTGCGGCTGTGCTGTACGGCACGGCTGCTGGCCAGGGCATTTTGCACTTCAGGCAGATGCGCAGCATCAAGGGCCTTGGCCAGTACAGCAATTTCTTCGCACTTCTGCACGGCGAAGGCCAGCCAGCTTTTCAGTTCGGCATCGAGCTTGTCTTCACGGGCCAGGTCGACCGGGCTGTGCAGCAACGAGCAGGAGCCGGCGACCCAGAGGTTGGCACCGAAACGTTGTTTAGCCTGCTGCAATTGCTCCAGGGCCGTGTCCAGATCGCAACGCCAGACGTTGCGGCCGTTGACCACGCCCAAAGAAAGCACTTTGTAGGTTGGCAGGCGGTCGAGTACCGCTGGCAATTGCTCCGGGGCACGCACGAGGTCGACGTGCAGACCGTCCACCGGCAAGCCGACAGCCAGGCCGAGGTTGTCTTCCAGGCCGCTGAAGTAGGTGGCGACCAGCTTCTTCAACGGCGAATACTGGAGGATGTGATAGGCGCGCTCGAAAGCGTTCTTCCAGTCTTGAGGCAGGTCCAGGCCAAGGATCGGCTCATCGATCTGCACCCACTCCACACCCTGGCGCGCCAGACGGCTGAGGATCTCGCCGTAGACCGGCAACAGGCGCTCGAGCAGGTCGAGTTTGTCGAACTCATCACCCTTGGCCTTGCCCAGCCACAAGTAGGTCAATGGCCCGATCAGCACCGGCTTGACCGCATGGCCCAAGGCCTGTGCTTCGGCCACTTCGTCAAACAGCTGTTCCCAGCTGAGCAGGAAGCGTTGGTCGGCACTGAACTCCGGCACCAGGTAGTGGTAGTTGGTGTCGAACCACTTGGTCAATTCTTGTGCATATTGCGCCTGACCGTGCTCACCACCGCAGCAACTGGTGGTGGCGCCGCGAGCCATGGCAAACAAGGTGTCGAGCGTCGGCAGGCCGTTGCTGGCCAGTGTCTTGGCGAAACGATCAGGGATTGCGCCGAAGGCCAGGGAATGGCTCAGGACCTGGTCGTACCAGGCAAAATCACCGACCGGCAGCAACTCGATACCGGCATCCTTTTGCAACTGCCAGTGACGAGCACGCAGCTCTCGACCCACCGCCTGCAGACCGGCCTGGTCAATATCGCCCTTCCAGTAGGCTTCCTGGGCTTTTTTCAGTTCGCGGTCAGCGCCAATGCGCGGAAAACCGAGGTTGTGGGCCAGTGCCATGACAATCGTGCTCCTTGTAAAAGATGGCGCTATTGTCGACAGACTGGCTAACATGAGACAAACTCAATAAATTCGTGTTCATCTCAAAATTTACTCATGGAGCATTCGGTGCTGGAAATTCGCCACCTGAAAACCCTGCACGCCTTGCGCGAATCCGACAGCCTGGTAGAAGCCGCTGAACGCCTGCACCTGACCCAGTCGGCCCTGTCTCACCAGTTCAAGGAGCTGGAAGAGCGCTTGGGCATGCCGCTGTTCATGCGCAAGACCAAGCCGATCCGCTTCACCAGCGCCGGGCTGCGTTTGCTGCAACTGGCCGATGCCACCCTGCCCCTGCTGCGCGGCGCTGAACGCGACATCGCCCGCCTGGCCGGTGGTACCGCCGGGCGCCTGCACATGGCGATCGAATGCCACAGCTGCTTCCAGTGGCTGATGCCGACCATCGACCAGTTCCGTGACGCCTGGCCCGAGGTCGAGCTGGACCTGGCTTCAGGCTTTGCCTTCGCCCCGCTGCCGGCCCTGGCCCGTGGCGACCTGGACCTGGTGGTGACCTCCGACCCACTGGAGCTGGCCGGCCTCACCTATGTACCGCTGTTCACCTACGAGGCCATGCTGGCGGTGGCCAACCAGCATGCCCTGGCCAGCAAGCCCTACATCGTGCCGCAAGACCTGGCCTGCGAAACGCTGATCACCTACCCGGTGGAGCGCGACCGCCTGGATATCTTCACCCGCTTTCTGGAACCCGCCGACATCGAACCTGCGCAAGTGCGCACCGCGGAGCTGACGGTGATGATGATGCAACTGGTGGCCAGCGGCCGTGGCGTTTGCGGCATGCCGCACTGGGCGCTGCACGAGTACAGCTCGCGTGGCTACGTGAAGGGTAAGCGCCTGGGCGAGAAAGGCCTGTTCGCCACGCTGTATGCGGCCGTGCGCACCGATATGCTCGATGCGCCATACATGCGCGATTTCCTCCTGACGGCGAAAGACACCTCGTTCTCCACCCTGGACGGGGTCAGCGCGGTGCGTTGAGCCTCACGCCATTTTGCGCTGTTCCTGCACCAGGCGCAGCGCAAGGCCGGCGAGGACAAAGCCCATCACGTAGCGCTGAACCATCAGCCACAGCGGATAGCGCATGAACCAGGCCGACAGCCCGGCAGCGAACAGAGCAATCAACAGGTTGACCGAAAAGCTTACGGTGATCTGGGTCAGCCCCAGCATCAGGCTCTGGGCCAACAGCGAACCATGCTTCGGGGAGATGAACTGCGGCAGGATCGACAGGTAGAACATCGCCACCTTGGGATTCAGCACGCTGGTCAGAAAGCCCATCATTACCAGCTTGCCCGGTGAGTCCGGGCTCAACTCACGGGCTTCGAACGGCGAACGCGCACCCGGCTTCACCGCTTGCCAGGCCATCCATAGCAGGTACGCAGCGCCTGCCCACTTGAGCAGGTCATAGCCCAGTGGCACCGCCATGAACAAGGCGGTCAGTCCCACCGCCGCGGCCGTCATGTGCACCAGAAAACCGGCGACCACGCCCACCAGCGAAGTGATTCCGGCCATACGCCCCTGGCAGATCGAACGTGAAATCAGATAGATCATGTTGGGTCCCGGCGTCAGGACCATCAACAACGCGGCTCCGGTGAACAGCAGCCATTCTTGGACGGGGATCATTGGCATTCCTTTGCTAAATGAGGATCAGGCGGGCTGGCTAGTTAAACGCCGGTACAGGGGCAGAATCAAGTCCCGGGTGAGCGGCGCCAGCTCAAGTGTCAGTGGCTTGCGGGCCGAGACCCAGACCACCTCTTCGATCTCGGCCGCAGGCTCTACAGGCATCGACGTGTGCACCTTGAACAGCTCGGCCTGCACTTCAAAACCTGGCTCATTGGCGGCGGGTGCGCTGAACTGGCCAAGGTAGTCGGCGTCTTGTGGGTCGATCTGCAGACCCAGCTCTTCGAACAGTTCACGGGCCAGGGCCGTGACCGGCAGCTCGTCGGCCTCGATCTTGCCGCCCGGCTGCATGAAGGCCTGGGTGCCGCGCTTGCGAACCAGCAAGGTACGGCCCTGAGGGTCGAGCAGGAGCGCGGCGGCGATGCGGATGGTTTTGCTCATGGAAGACTCGTCGCGGAGAAAGCGCGCAAGGATCACATGTTGAGGGGGACCAGACAACCCGGTGGGAGCGGGTTTGACCCGCGATTGCGGTGGTTCAGTCACATTGCATCGCGAGGCAAGCCCGCTCCCACCCCCTATCAGTCTGACGAATGTACCTTGCAAGCCTGAACGGTTGGCCGCATAAACAGCTCATGAACCTGCCTGCCCTGAACCACCCGGAACTGGCTGCATTCCATCCTGCCGTACGCACCTGGTTCCAGCGTCGCTTCCCGACCGTGACCGCCGCTCAGGCGCAAGCCTGGCCGCTGATCCGCCGCGGCCAGTCGTTGCTGGTGGCGGCCCCCACCGGTTCCGGCAAGACCCTCACAGCCTTCCTGGCGATCCTCGACGAACTGTTCGAGCAGGGCCTGGCCAGCGGACAACTGCCCGACCAGACCCAGGTGCTCTACGTCTCCCCCCTCAAGGCGTTGTCCAACGATATCCAGATCAACCTGCAAGCACCGTTGGCGGGTATCAATGAGGCGCTGATCGAACAAGGCCATGAACCGCTGGCCATTCGCACAGCGGTGCGCAGCGGCGATACCCCGCAGAAGGAGCGCAGCGCCATGCGCCGTCAGGCGCCGCATATTCTGGTGACCACGCCCGAATCGCTGTATGTGTTGCTCGGCTCCGACTCCGGACGCCAGGGTCTGGCCAGTGTGCACACGGTCATCGTCGACGAGATCCATGCCCTGGTTGGCAACAAGCGCGGTAGCCACCTGGTGCTCAGCCTTGAGCGTTTGCAGGCCCTGTGCGCTCGACCCTTGCGCCGTATTGGCCTGTCGGCGACCCAACGCCCGGTGCAACGGGTGGCCGAATTTCTGGTGGGCAAGGACCGCGACTGTGCGATTGTCAATATCGGCCATGCGCGTACCCGCGACCTGGCCCTGGAGGTACCGCCGGTGCCCTTGGGCGCCGTCATGGCCAACGATGTCTGGGAGCTGGTGTATGACCGCCTCGCCGCGCTGGCCCGGGAGCACCGCACCACGCTGGTATTCGTCAACACCCGGCGCCTGGCCGAACGCTTGACCCGCCACTTGAGCGAACGCCTGGGCGCGCATGCCGTGGCGGCGCATCACGGCAGCCTGGCCAAAGAACATCGCCTGGATGCCGAGCAGCGCCTCAAGCGCGGTGAGCTGCAGGTGCTGGTAGCCACCGCCTCGCTGGAGCTGGGGATCGATATCGGCGAGGTCGAACTGGTCTGCCAGATCGGTTCGCCCGACTCGATTGCAGCCTTTTTACAGCGGGTCGGACGCGCCGGGCATCAGGTCGAGGGCACGCCCAAAGGCCGCCTGTTTGCGCTGTCGCGGGACGATCTGATCGAATGCGCGGCCTTGCTCGACTGTGTACGCCGCGGCGAGCTGGATCTGCTGCATATTCCGCAGGCGCCGCTGGATGTGCTGGCCCAGCAGATCGTTGCCGAAGTCAGCTGCCAGCCCTGGCAGGAGCAGGCACTCTATGACTGCCTGCGCCGGGCCACGCCTTACGCCGAGCTGGACCAGGCGCATTACCAGGCCGTGCTGTGCATGCTGGCCGAAGGTTTCAATGGTCGCCAGGGGATGCGCAGCGCCTATCTGCATCGTGATGCCGTCAACAACAGCCTGCGCGGACGACGCGGCAGTCAACTGACCGCCCTGACCAGCGGCGGCACCATCCCCGATAATGCCGACTATGCAGTGTTGCTCGAACCGCAAGGGTTGAACATCGGCAGCGTCAACGAAGACTTTGCCGTGGAAAGTATCGCTGGCGACATCTTTCAACTGGGCAACACCTCCTATCGCATCCTGCGGGTAGAGAGCGGCAAAGTGCGCGTCGAAGATGCCAAGGGCCTGCCGCCGAGCATTCCTTTCTGGCTCGGTGAGGCGCCCGGGCGCAGTGATGAGTTGTCGTTCGCGGTCGCCCGTCTGCAAGGCGAGATTGACCGGCGCCTGGGTGAGTCTGGAGGAAAACAGCAGGACGCACTGGCCTGGTTGCAGGACGAAGTCGGTCTGGCCGAAGACAGCGCGGAACAGTTGCTCGACTATCTGGCCCGAACCCGCCAGGTGCTAGGTGCCCTGCCCTCGCAACAGACGCTGATCATGGAGCGCTTCTTCGATGAGTCCGGCGGCACCCAGCTGATCATTCACACGCCCTTTGGCAGCCGGATCAATCGCGCCTGGGGCCTGGCCCTGCGCAAGCGCTTCTGCCGCACCTTCAATTTCGAGCTGCAGGCCGCCGCCAGCGAAGATGCCATCGTGCTGTCGCTGTCTGCCAGCCACAGCTTTGCCCTGGATGAAGTGTGGCGCTACCTGCCGAGTAAAAACGCCGAGTCGATCCTGGTCCAGGCCCTGCTCGATGCGCCATTGTTCGGCGTGCGCTGGCGCTGGAATGCAGGCGTTGCCCTGGCCTTGCCGCGCTTTGTCGGCGGACGCAAGGTGGCGCCGCAGATCCAGCGGATGAAAAGCGAGGACCTGATAGCCGCAGTGTTCCCCGACCAGATCGCCTGCCTGGAGAATATCGTCGGCGAACGGCAGATTCCGGATCACCCGCTGGTCGAGCAGACCCTCGATGACTGCCTGCACCAGGCCATGGACACGGAAGGCTGGCTGACCTTGCTGCGGCGCATCGAGCACGGCCAGATCACCCTGATCAGCCGCGACTTGCCAGCACCTTCACCCTTGGCCGCGGCAATCCTCAATGCCCGGCCCTACACCTTTCTCGATGACGCACCGCTGGAGGAACGGCGCACCCAGGCGGTGCAGAGTCGGCGCTGGAGCGACGTGCATAGCGGCGATGACCTCGGCGCCCTGGATCCCGAGGCCATCCAAGCGGTGGAAGATGAAGCCTGGCCAACGCCCACCCGCTGCGATGAAATGCACGAGGCGCTGATGAGCCTGGCCTGCATCAGCCAAGAGGAAGTCACGGCCAACACCGGCTGGCAGACGTGGCTTGCAGAACTGAGCGTTGCTGGTCGGGCCAGCTGCCTGCAACTGGACGACGGCCAGTCCCTGTGGCTGGCCCGCGAGCGCCTGATGCTACTGCGCGCGCTGTATCCCGATGCGCACATGACACCTGACTTTTCCGCGCTCCCCGGTTTCGATCAGCCCATTGACTACGACGCGGCCCTGGTCGAAGTCCTGCGTGCCCGCCTGAGCGGATTCGGGCCGCTGACCCTGGAGCAGATCGCCGCGCCATTGCACCTGCCTGCCACTGACCTCGAACAGGCGCTGGCACGGCTTGAGGCGGAAGGCTACGTGATGCGCGGTTACTTTCATCCCGGCCAACAAAGCCTGCAATGGTGCGAGCGGCACTTGCTGGCACGCATCCATCGCTACACCGTCAAACGTCTGCGCCGGGAGATCGAGCCGGTCAGCCTGCAGGACTTCATGCGCTTTCTGTTCGACTGGCAACACCTGTCGACCACTACGCGCTTGCAAGGCCCGGCAGCACTCGGCGAAGTCCTCGGACAATTCGAGGGTTACCCCGCCGCAGCCGCCGCTTGGGAGAGCGATCTGCTCCCCAGCCGGATCAAGGACTACAGCCCGCGCTGGCTGGACGAAAGCTGTCGTGCCGGCAAGCATGTCTGGGCGCGACTGGCCCCCACCGCAGCCAGCAATACCCTGCGCAGCACGCCGCTGGTGCTGCTGCCGCGTGCACAACTGAACCTGTGGCGCACCCTCGGCCCGGCCCTCGACAGCAACGCACTGAGCCTGCGCGCACAACGGGTACATACAGCGCTGAGCGAACAGGGCGCGTTGTTCTTCGACGAGCTTCTCAGCGATGCCCATCTGCTCCCCAGTGAACTGGAAAACGCCTTGCAGGAGCTGGTGGCCGCCGGCCTGATCAGTGCTGACAGCTTCGCCGGCCTGCGCGCATTGATCACCCCGGCCAGCAAGCGCCAGGGGCACAGTCATCGCCGCGGACGTGGCGCCCTGTTCGGTGGCATGGAAGACGCCGGGCGCTGGGCCTTGCTGCGCAAAACCTCGGGCGCCGATAACCGTGATGCCCGCCTGGAACACATTGCCCGCACCTTGTTGCGCCGTTACGGGGTGATCTGCTGGCGGCTGCTGGAGCGCGAGGCCGACTGGCTACCCAACTGGCGCGAACTGTTGCGTTGCTACCATCGCCTTGAGGCCCGTGGCGAGATCCGTGGTGGGCGCTTTATCAGCGGTTTGGCCGGCGAACAGTTCGCCCTGCCGGAAGCGGTGGCGCTGATGCGTGAAGTACGCAGACGTCCCCTGGATGACAGCCTGGTGGCCATCAGCGCAACCGACCCGCTGAACCTGATCGGCACCCTGCTGCCGGGCAACAAGGTGCCAGCGCTCAGCGGCAACCGTGTGCTCTACCGCGATGGTGTGCCCGCCGTCACGCTGATTGCCGGCAAGCTGCACTTCAGTGCCACGGTGGAACAGGGCGACCAGGGAGCCCTGCGTGACCGCTTGATCCGCGTGCCAGACCTGACTACTTGACCTGTGGCGTGCCGAATCCGGCGAAGCGCTTGTTGAACCCGGCCACCCGGCCTTCCACTTGTGTCTTGCGTTGCTGCCCGGTGTAGATCGGGTGCGAGGCGCTGGATACATCCAGGGCAACATAAGGGTAGGTCTTGCCATCGCTATGGGCATGGCTGCGATCGGTAGACACTGTGGAGCCGATCAAGAAGTACACATCAGCTGCGGTGTCGTGGAAAAGCACGGGGCGATAGTCTGGGTGGATGCCAGGTTTCATGATCAAGCCTCATTGGAGTGAAAACACAAAGTGATACTATATAACATTTCACCATTGCACAAATACAAATGAGATTCGATACCAAAATGAAGCTTGCAAGCCTTGCGCGCTGCGGGCTGGCGCTTTAAACCTCAACCGGGCTAAGGTCGGAGTTTGTCCAGGCCGTGAGCCTGACCGCGCCATCGCAAGGAACCCGTATGAGCCTGTCACTTCTCAGCCGCTATGCCTTCTTCGCCGCCTGTGTACTGTTCACCCTGGCGAGCCTGCCCTTTCTGCACCACGAATGGCTGTGGCCCTTCACCCTGACTACCGCCCTCCTCAGCCTGATCGGTGTGGTCGACCTGCTGCAAAGCCGCCACGCGGTACGGCGCAACTACCCGATCCTGGGCAACATTCGCTACCTGGTGGAAGGCATTCGTCCGGAAATCCGCCAGTACCTGCTCGAAGCCGACAGCGACGCCCTGCCCTTTTCCCGTGCCCAGCGTTCACTGGTGTACGCCCGGGCCAAAAACGAATCGTCGGATAAACCCTTCGGCACCCTGATCGATGTCTACCAGTCCGGCTTCGAGTTCATTGGTCACTCCATGCGCCCGGCGCCGTTGAGCGATCCGGCCAGTTTTCGGGTGATCGTCGGCGGTCCGCAATGCACCCAGCCTTACTCGGCCTCGGTCTTCAACATCTCGGCCATGAGCTTTGGCTCACTCAGCGCCAACGCCATCCGCGCGCTGAACCAGGGCGCCAAACTGGGCAATTTCGCCCATGACACCGGCGAAGGCAGCATCAGCCCCTACCACCGTGAACATGGCGGCGACCTGACCTGGGAGCTGGGCAGCGGTTATTTCGGTTGCCGGACGGCAGACGGACGCTTCGACCCCGAGCGTTTCGCCGAGCAGGCACGCAACCCGCAAGTGCGCATGATCGAGATAAAAATGAGCCAGGGTGCCAAGCCTGGCCACGGCGGCATCCTGCCCAAGCACAAAGTCACCCGCGAGATCGCCGAGACCCGCGGGGTGCTGATGGGCGAAGACTGCATTTCGCCCTCACGCCACAGCGCCTTTTCTACACCAGTCGAAATGATGCATTTCATTGCCCAGCTGCGTGAACTGTCTGGCGGCAAGCCGGTAGGGTTCAAGTTCTGCCTGGGCCATCCCTGGGAGTTCATGGGAATTGCCAAGGCGATGCTGGAAACCGGAATCCTGCCGGATTTCATCGTCGTCGATGGCAAGGAAGGCGGTACCGGTGCAGCGCCAGTGGAGTTCACCGACCATATCGGCGTCCCGCTGCGGGAAGGCCTGCTGTTCGTGCACAACACCCTGGTCGGGTTGAACCTGCGCGACAAGATCAAGCTGGGTGCCAGCGGCAAGATTGTCAGCGCCTTCGACATCGCCAGCGTCCTGGCCATCGGCGCCGACTGGGCCAACTCGGCACGCGGCTTCATGTTCGCCATCGGCTGTATCCAGTCGCAGAGCTGCCACACCAACAAATGCCCCACCGGCGTGGCCACCCAGGATGCGCTGCGCCAGCGTGCCCTGGTGGTGCCGGACAAGGCCCAGCGGGTGTTCAACTTCCACCACAGCACCCTCAAGGCCCTGGCCGAAATGCTCGCGGCGGCGGGTCTCGATCATCCTTCGCAACTGCAAGCCAAACATCTGGTACGCCGGGTCTCGGCCACCGAGATCAAGCTGTTCTCGCAAATGCATGTGTTCCTCAAGCCCGGCGAACTACTCAGCGGCGAAATCAGTGGCGAGTTCTATTCGCGGATGTGGCAGATGGCCCGGGCGGACAGCTTTGAACCCCAGGACCTGGCAGTCGCCTGAGGATCAGCGCGGTATTGAGACATCAAGTAATAGGCAACTTTTGCAATTACTTGCCAATACCGCCACCCTGCCCCCCGCCCGACGTGCGGCACGAGAGAATGCCGACGTCGGCCTGTCACTATTAAATCCACTGTTCAAGAGCCCGCTGCCATGTTTAACGGACGCGACCCGCGCATCGATTTCTTTCGGGGCCTGGCGCTGATCTTCATCTTCTGGGACCACATCCCGCACAACCCTCTGGGCCAGATCACCCTGCGCAACATCGGCTTCAGCGACGCTGCGGAAGTCTTCGTATTTCTCGCCGGCTACGCGGCGGTACTGGCCTACGGCAAGGTCCTGCAACGCGATGGTTACCTGATTGCCTGTGTGAAGATCCTCAGACGTACCTGGGTACTGTATGTAGTGCATATCTTCCTGTTGGCGATGCTGATGGGCATCGTCTTCTATGCCAACAGCCATGTGCAAACCCGCGACCTGGTCGAGGAAATGGGCCTGACACACTTCATCACCAACCCCCAGCAAGCCCTGACCGATGAACTGCTGCTGCGTTTCAAGCCCAACCTGATGGATCCGCTGCCGCTTTACATCGTGCTGTTGGCCGGGCTGGCCATAGCCCTGCCACTGTTGCTGCGTCATACCTGGACGGTAGTGGGCGTATCGATGGCGGTGTATTTGCTGGCGCCAAAGCTGGGCTGGAACCTGGCGAATTTTTCCGACGGTGTCTGGTATTTCAACCCGGTCACCTGGCAATTTCTGTTCGTACTCGGTGGCGCGGCGGCGATACACGGACAACGGCAACGAGCGCCGACAACCCGGCCGCTGCTTCGCCAACCGCTGTTTCTGGCTGCAGCCGTCTATTCACTGCTGGCGGGTCTGATCACCGTTTCCTGGCGCTGGCCAGAGATTCACGATGCATTGATGCCGGCAGCGATCAGCGAGCTGTTGTACCCCATCAGCAAGACCGATCTGTCACCGGTACGCCTGCTGCACTTCCTCGCGCTCGTCTATGTCACCGCCAAACTGTTGCCGGATGGGCGCTGGACGCAGAACTGGCTGGCCGGGCAAACCTGTCGCATGGGGCGTTATTCGCTGGAAGTGTTCTGTCTAGGCGTGCTGCTTGCGCCGCTGGCGGACATGGTCAATGCCCTGGCGGATGAGCACTGGTCAATGCAGGTGCTGACCGCGATCGTGGGGGTGGGATTGATGGCGTTGCTGGCGGCCTGGCTTGATCTGAACAAGCGCTTGGGTCGGCCGGTACAAATGACGGCGGCCTGATGAGGCCTGATCGCGGGGCAAGTCGAGGGTTGGGGGAGGGGTGGGGGGAGGAGGCAAGGGTAGGCGGTGAGGCTCGGG
>NZ_JBMOWO010000039.1:0-28523 GCF_049310525.1 Pseudomonas sp. GZD-222 | reverse complement strand
CCGCCGCTCCCACACACATTCTGTGGGAGCGGCGGTGCGACGACTCGACTTGCCCCACGATATTTCTACATCACGACGCGGAACGCGCCAGCTGCACGTTGTCAGCTTTAGGCGACAGCTTGAACACGTAGTACAGCACCGTCAGCATCACCAGGAACGCCGGGCCGATGTACAGCGCCACGCGGGTCTCCTCGAAGTAAGCCATCAGGCCAACCACCAGGATCAGGAACGCCAGCGCCAGGTAGGAGCTCAGCGGCCACAGCCACATGCGGTATTTCAATGCGGCGCGCTCGGTTTCGCTCAGACCGGCACGGAATTTCAGCTGTGCCAGCAGGATCATCACCCAGGTCCAGATCGCCCCGAAGGTAGCAATGGCGGTTACCCAGACGAAGACTTTCTCCGGCACCAGGTAGTTGGCCAGTACGCCCAGCAACAGTGCTGCGATGGACAGCAGCAAGGCGTTACGCGGCACGCCGTTGCTCGAGGTACGGGCGAAGGTTGCCGGCGCCTGACCGTTCTGCGCCAGGCTGTAGAGCATACGCCCGGTGCTGAAGATACCGCCGTTGCACGACGACAGCGCCGCGGTGATCACCACGAAGTTGATGATACCGGCAGCCGTCTTGATGCCCAGACGCTCGAAAGTCATCACGAACGGGCTGCCCTGGCTGCCGATTTCGTTCCACGGGTAGATCGACAGGATCACGAACAGCGCACCGACATAGAACAGCAGGATGCGCCAGAACACCGAACCGATGGCCTGAGGAATGGTTTTTTGCGGGTTGCGCGCTTCACCGGCAGTCAGGCCGATCATTTCTACGCCCAGGTAGGCGAACATCACCATCTGCAGCGACATCAGCACACCGGTCAGGCCGTTGGGCATGAAGCCGCCGTTGCTCCAGAGGTTGGAGATGCCCATCGCCACGCCGTCGTTGCCAAAACCGAAGGCAATGACACCGATGCCACCGAGGACCATGGCAATAATGGTGACGATCTTGATCAGGGCGAACCAGAACTCGAACTCACCGAAGGCCTTGACCGCGATCAGGTTGATCGCGCCCATGCTGCCCAGCGCCGCCAGGGCCCAGATCCAGCGCGGTACTTCGGGGAACCAGATGCCCATGTAGATGGCCACCGCAGTGATTTCCGCGACACAGGTCACCAGCCACAGGAACCAGTAGTTCCAGCCGGTCAAAAAGCCCGCCAATGGGCCGAGGTAGTCTTGTGCATAACGGCTGAAAGAACCTGCGACCGGATTGTGTACGGCCATTTCACCGAGGGCACGCATGATCACCAGGATCGCCAGGCCACCGATGATGTAGGACAGCATGATTGCCGGTCCGGCCATTTCAATGGCCTTGGCCGACCCCAGGAACAGGCCGACACCGATACAGGCGCCCAGCGCCATCAGGCGAATATGT
Organism: Pseudomonas sp. GZD-222; assembly: GCF_049310525.1. NCBI lineage: Bacteria > Pseudomonadati > Pseudomonadota > Gammaproteobacteria > Pseudomonadales > Pseudomonadaceae > Pseudomonas > Pseudomonas sp. GZD-222. Next base: position 27,105 of record NZ_JBMOWO010000039.1, on the reverse strand, counting down.
CGCTCGCCGAGTTCTCGCTTGAGCGGGCCGCCCTGGGCGGTCTCACCGTGAGAAGGATGGTTGCCGACTGGCATAGAAATACAACCTCATTTTGTTATTGGATATAGACCCTTCGTGCAGACCTGGTACCGCCGATAGGCTGGATACGCTGCCTTGCCGGGCACCACCTTGTGAGCGGTCCCGTCTGCCGACACGCAAATTGCCGGCAAAGCGAAAGGGGCGAGCAGTATAGAAAGGCCCCTGCAGGGCATTTCACTATAAAGAGCAGGATATTTGGCGAGAACTCTCGGCAAAAACCGCATCCACGGAGGGGCATTCCCCGTGTTTTCTCCAGGGTGATAAACAGGGCGGCTAACATAGCACCAAAACGGGGCATTACAACCTCCACCAAAGGCGCAGGTCCTAGCCTTTTTCAGCAATGGCCCTACAGGGCTTACAAATTTTTCACCAAATCCGCTCACCGTCTAAGCTTCAGGCAAGCAAGACGAAAATACGTAGCCGGGCTGAACACTATGGGCGCACTGTGGCAATCGGAACCAACGAGTAAGGAAACTCCCACTGAATCCCTTGAAGAATCGCCATTGCCGAAAAGCCCTCGTCAACGTCGTCTGTGGTGGCGGCTGGTCTGGCTGGTACTGCTGCTCGCCCTGATTGCCCTGGGACTGGCCATTGCCAACGAAATGCACACCTCTCGCCTACAGTCACGCGAGCTGAGCCAACTCGCCTCAACCTTGACCTATTCCCTGCAGCCGGGCCCCAGCGACGCCATCATCTATCCGGGAGACGGGCCCTTCGACAAGCGCCTGGGCTACAGCGCACTGGGGGAGTTTCTGCCGCGGCTGCTCAAACGTGATTATGTGATCAGCGAGCAAGTGCATTTTTCCCCGGCCTTGATGGACTACACCGAACACGGTCTTTTCGTGCCCTATAAAGAGAAGATCCAGACTGGCCTGTCGATCACCGACTGCAAGGGCGATGTGCTTTACCAATACCACTACCCGCAGTACCTGTACCCGGATTTCGATTCCATCCCGCCGGTCATCGTCAACAGCCTGCTGTTCATCGAAAACCGCGACCTGCTCGACCCCAATGACCCCAATGCCAACCCGGCGGTGGACTGGCCTCGTTTTGCCAAAGCCGCCTACAGCCAGGTGGCCAAGTACCTGGCCCTGCCTGGTCAGTCCGCCGGTGGCAGCACCCTGGCCACCCAGCTGGAAAAATACCGTCACTCGCCTGACGGCCTGACCGTCTCCGGCAGCGAGAAAATCCGCCAGATGATTTCCGCCAGTGTGCGTGCCTACCAGGGCGGCCCGCAAACCATTGAAGCGCGGCAACGCATCGTCCGTGACTACCTCAATAGCGTGCCGCTGTCGGCAGTGCCGGGACATGGCGAAGTACACGGTATGGCCGAGGGCCTGCGGGTCTGGTATGGCGCCGACTTCGCTCAGGTCAACCAGGCCCTGGCCTCGACCGAGAGCGATCCAGAGAGCATGGCCACACGCGGTCTGGCCCTGCGCCAGGTGCTGTCGCTGATGATTGCCCAGCGTCGCCCTTCGCACTTCCTGTCCAAGGGCCGCAACGAACTGGCCGAGCTGACCGATAGCCACATTCGGGTGCTGGCCGCCAGCAATGTCATCGACCGCCCCCTGGCCGACGCTGCACTGGCCAGCAAAGCGATCTACCGCGACTGGGTAGCACAACCGACCATCCAGCCGATCGTTACCAACAAAGGCATCAGCGTCGCCCGCAGCCGGCTGTCCCTGGCCCTGGCGCGGCCGCTGTATGACCTTGACCGTCTGGATCTGTCGGCCACCAGCACCTTGCAATCCGACCTGCAAGGGCAAGTCAGTCAATACCTCAAGGACCTCGCCGATCCGGCCGTTGCCGAGAAGGTCGGGCTGTTTGGCGAGCGCTTGCTGACCCCGACCACCACTACCCAGGTGCGCTACAGCTTTACCCTGCTCGAACGCACCGCCAACGGTTCGCGGGTGCGGGTGCAAACCGACAGCACCGACCAGCCGTTCGACATCAACGAGGGCAGCAAACTGGAACTGGGCTCCACCGCCAAGCTGCGGGTGCTGACCAGTTACCTGGAAATCATCGCCGAGCTGCATGACAAATACGCCGATACGCCTGCCGCCGACCTGAAGAAAGTCGAGGTCGCCGAGCTGGACTTCATCACCCGCTGGGCCATCGACTACCTGATCCAGAACAAGGACCGCAACATCAGCGCGATGCTCGAAGCCGCGCTTAACCGCAAGTACTCGGCCAGCCCGGGTGAGGCCTTCTTCACCGGCGGCGGCATGCATGTGTTCAATAACTTCCGCAAGGAAGACAACGGTCGGATTCCAACGCTCAAAGACGCCCTGCGCGAATCGATCAACCTGCCGTTTATCCGCTTGATGCGCGACCTGGTGCGCTACAGCACCTACCAGACACCGGGCAGCAGCATCAGACTGCTCAAGGACGACGCCGAGCCGCGCCGCCAGGAATACCTGGCACGCTTTGCCGACAAGGAAGGTACCGATTACCTGCGCAGGTTCTGGAAAAAATACCAGAACAAGACCTCGCAACAGCGTCTGGATACCTTCCTCGATGGCTTGCGCATCACCCCGATTCGCCTGGCCGCCGTACACCGCTACCTGTTCCCGGAAGCCGACCAGGCCACCTTCAACGCCTTCGTCCGTGCCCACCTGAAAAAGAACCTGCAGGAGACCAAGCGCGCCCCTACCAAGCAGGACACGGTCACCGACAAGCGCTTGGACGACATGTACTACGCTTACGGCCCCGGCAAATTTGACCTGCCTGACCAGGGCTTTGTCGCCAAGGTCCACCCACTGGACCTGTGGCTGATGGGCTACCTGCTGAACAACCCAACGGCGAAATTCCAGGATGCGGCGCAGGCCAGCCAGTTCGAACGCCAGGAAGTCTACAGCTGGCTGTTCAAGAGCCGGCACAAGGGCGCACGCGACAGCCGCATTCGTACCCTGGTAGAAATCGAGGCCTTCCTCGATATCCACCAGCGCTGGAAACGCGTCGGCTACCCCTTCGATCACCTGGTGCCCTCGCTGGCCACCGCCATCGGTAGCTCCGGCGACCGCCCGGCGGCACTGGCCGAGCTGGTCGGGATCATTCAGAACGATGGCATCCGCCTGCCGACCTTGCGAATCGATACCTTGCACTTTGCTGCCGATACGCCTTATGAGACGCGCCTGGCGGGTGATCCAGACCTCGGTCAGCGCGTGCTTTCGGTGGAGGTAGCCCGCGCCTTGCGCGGCGCCCTCTCGCAGGTGGTCGATGCCGGGACCGCCCGGCGTGTATCCGGCAGTTTCAAACTCAACGACGGCACACCGATGGTCATGGGCGGCAAAACCGGCACCGGTGACAACCGTCTCGAAAGCTGGGGAGCTGGTGGCCGCCTGCTGGGTTCGAAGGCGATCAACCGCACGGCAACCTTCGTGTTCTTCCTCGGTGACAACCATTTCGGTACCCTCACCGCCTTCGTGCCGGGCCGCGCCGCCGAGTCCTTCAAGTTCACCTCGGCGCTGCCGGTGCAAGTGCTCAAAGGCATGGCACCGATCCTCACCCCGTACCTGCAACCCGGTACCCATACCCTGTGCAAGGCGCCACAAGTGGCACAAAAGTAGGCCCATGGAATCAAGGCTCAGGCGGACGACAAACGCCTGGGCTTGAACTTGGGACCGGCACCGTTCATCCCTTTACTCTTCTTCATGAGAAATATTCTCACTCTCATGCTTGCGTTAAGATATATCTTGAGTAATATCTAAAGATACATCTAACGCAAACGGAGACTTCCATGCGTGACCATCATCCCCACCGTGACCATGGCGAACGTCATGACGGTTTCGAACGCCGCCATAACCGCGAGCGTGGTGACCGCAGTCCACGGGTCTTCGCCCCTGGCGACCTGAAACTGCTGCTGCTGTCGATGCTCGCCGAGCAGCCCTGCCACGGCTATGACCTGATCCGCCAGATCGAAAGCCTGTTCGGCGGCAACTACAGCCCAAGCCCCGGCGTTATCTACCCAACCCTGACCTTCCTCGAAGAAAGCGAACTGATCACCGGCCAGGTCCACGGCAGCAAAAAGCTCTACAGCGTCACGCCTGCCGGGCTTGAGTCCCTGGCCGAACAATCGATCGCCCTCGACGGCGTGCGCATGCGTATCGAAGTCAGTAAACGCTCGCTGTGTGGTCACGACCGGCCCCAGGAAATCCACGAAGCGGTACACAACCTGCGTCATGCCCTGCAGATGCACAGTGGCCGCTGGAACCCGGAAGAAATCGAGCGGGTACGCACCCTGCTCAACAACACCGCCAAAGCCATCGTCGCAGGGCCGACTGCGACCGTTACGGAGAACCCGCAATGAGTGTCAGCGAAAACAACGCGATTCATCGCGTCAACCATGAGATCAAACATCGCCGCCTGGACGTGCTGCGGGTCACCGAGCTGACCCCGCGCATGCGCCGCATCACCTTGGGCGGGCCGCACCTGCAAGGCTTCACCAGCGTCGGCACAGACGATCACGTCAAACTGATGTTCGCCTGTTCGGCAGAGGAACAAGCGGCGCTGGACAACCTCGACTTCAGTCGCGACGGCCTGCGCCCGACCATGCGTGAGTACACCCCACGGCGTATCGACCTGGTTGCCGGTGAGCTGGATATCGACTTTGTCCTGCACGGCGACGGCCCTGCCTCGACCTGGGCCGCTCAGGCCGAAGTCGGCCAGGTCCTGAACATTGCCGGGCCACGCAGCTCGATGGTGGTGCCGGATATCTTCGACAGCTACCTGCTGATCGGTGACGAAACGGCGATCCCGGCCATTGCCCGACGCCTGGAAGAACTGCCGGCCAGCCGCAAGGTACTCGCTGTCATCGAGATCGAAGATGGACAAGAAGAACAACCGCTGGAAACCCGGGCGCAGCTGGAAGTGATCTGGGTACAACGACACCAGCAGGATCTGCTGGAGGTGGTAAAGGGCCTGAGCCTGCCTGCCGGTCAGTTGTATGCCTGGGTTGCCCTGGAGAAGTCCCTGACGCGTAAGACCAAGCGTCTGCTGATCGACGAAAAGGGCGTCAAGGAAGACCTGATCAAGGCTGCCGCCTACTGGCGCCTCGACCCGCACGACGACGAGTGACAGGCACCATCAGGGTTGCGTCCTGGCTTTGGCCAGGCGCCCGCCCTGCCAATGATCCAGGCCCAGTATCAGCAAGCCGATGGCAATGAAGCCGACAACAATCGCCAGCGCATTGAGCAGCACCTGCGCATAGCCAAGCGTGGCTACATCGATGAATGGATAGGGATAGACCCCTATCGACTGCCCGCGCATCAGCGCATAAGCAAAATACCCCGCCGGATACAGCAGCCATGCCAACAGGTGTTTGAGCCGCAGGCTGCCCTTCTCCACACAACACCACCAATAGCCTGCGAACAGCAACGGCATGACATCGTGCAAGAGCTCATCGGCCACCCACTGCCAGCCTTGTGGTTGCCACAGATGGCGTAACAACAGGCTGTAGGCCAGCCCGACCAGCACAATACTGGCGGTAATGCCCGAGCTGACCGAGGGGCAGAGCAACCAGCGCCGCGTAGCGCAGTCCCTGCCGAACGCCGCCTGGCTGAGCACCACCGCCACCAGGGTGTTGGTCAACACGGTGAAGTAACTGAAGAAGTTCACCAGGCCGCCGATCAGGCTGGCCTGCTCCTGCCAGCGCACCAGCAATACCAGGTACAACTGGATCGCCAACGCACTCCAGCCCAGACAGGCCGCCAGGCCGATCACGACCTCGCGCCGGACCATGGCGTTAGCGGCGACCGCGCTGCAGCTTGAGGTACAGCCGCTCGACTTTCTCCCGGGCCCAAGGCGTGCGCCGCAGGAAGGTCAGGCTCGACTTGATGCTCGGATCGCTCTTGAAGCAGCGGATATCAACGCGCTCGGCCAGGCCTTCCCATTGGTAGTGCTCCACCAGTGCGGTGAGGATCTGCTCCAGGGTCACGCCATGCAGCGGATTGGGGTTGGCGGTGGTCATGCCTGTGCTCCAGCGAATCAAAGGTGCGCACCTTAGCCCAGGGCGGGGCTGGCTACAAACATTCTAGCGCAGCGCGGTGGGAGCGGGCTTGCCCCGCGACTCCATATGACTGATTACCTTCAATCGCGGGGCAAGCCCGCTCCCACGGGTAGGAAAACAATAAATAGCAATGTTATATTGTATCAATACTATAACACTGCCAAGGAACCCCGCAGCCCATGCGTCGCTTACCCCTCCGCCTCTCCCCTCTCGCCGCCGCCGTCTGGCTCGCCTCGCCGCTGAGCCAGGCCGTGGAGCTGGAAACCCAGGTCATCACCGCCAACCCGCTGGGCAACAGCGAACTGGCCGCCCCCACCACCGTGCTCGAAGGTGACGACCTGACCCTGCAACAAAAAGGCAGCCTCGGCCAGACCCTCAACAACCAGCCAGGCGTCGCCTCGACCTGGTTCGGCCCGGGCGCCAGCCGTCCGGTGATTCGCGGCCTGGACGGCGATCGCATTCGTATTTTGCGCAACGGCGTTGGCGCCCTGGACGCTTCGTCACTGTCTTACGATCATGCCGTGCCGCTGGATCCGGCCACCGTTGAACGCATCGAAATCGTTCGTGGCCCGGCCGCCCTGCTGTATGGCGGCAACGCGATTGGTGGGGTGGTCAACAGCTTCGACAACCGCATTCCCACTGCCCCCATCGACGGCATTCATGGCGCCGGTGAGCTGCGCTACGGCGGCGCCGACACTACCCGCAGCAGCGCTGGAAAGCTGGAAGCCGGTGACGGTCGCTTCGCCTTGCACCTGGATGCCAATAGCCGCCAGTTCAACGACCTGCGCATCCCCGGCTACGCGCGCAGTTCCAAGGTCCGCGATGCCGATGATCCGGGCAGCCGACACAAACTGGACAACAGCGACGGTCGCCAGGACGGCGGCGCCATCGGCGGCTCTTACCATTGGGACCACGGCTATACCGGCCTGTCCTACAGCCGCTACGACTCCAACTATGGCTCGGTGGCCGAACCCGGCGTGCGCCTGGACATGCAACAGGATCACTACGGTTTCGCCTCCGAACTGCGCGACCTCGATGGCCCCTTCAGCTCGCTGAAATTCGACGTTGGCTACACCGATTACCAGCATCGCGAGATGGAAGGCGGCGAAGTGCACACAACCTTCAAGAACAAAGGTTACGAAGCGCGAGTCGAAGCCCGGCATCAACCCTGGGGACCGGTGGAAGGGGTGATTGGCGCCCAGGTCAGCCGCAACGAATTTTCCGCCCTCGGTGAAGAAGCCTTCGTCCCGCAGAGCGATACCAATAGCCTGGCGCTGTTCATGCTCGAACAATGGCAAGCCAGCGAGCGCCTCAACCTGAGCCTGGGGGGGCGCCTGGAGCACACCCGGATCGATCCCGACAGCCAGGGCAGCGAGCGTTTCGCGCAGGCCGACAGCGCCAGCAGTTTCACCGCGGCCAGCCTGTCATCCGGCGCGGTCTACACGCTGACACCCATCTGGTCGCTGGCCGCGACCCTGGGCTACACCGAGCGTGCGCCGACCTTCTACGAGCTGTATGCCAATGGTGCCCATGTCGCCACCGGCACCTATGAAGTGGGCGATCCGGGGCTGAGCAAGGAGAAGGCGATCTCCAGCGACCTGGCCCTGCGCTTCGACAACGGTGTCCACAAAGGCAGCGTTGGTGTGTTCTACAGCCATTTCCGCAACTACATCGGCCTGCTGGCCAGCGGCAACATGCGCGAAGGCCACGACCATGATCATGACCATGGCGCTGAAGACCACGACCACGACCATGATCACGATCATGACCACGCCGGTGACGTGCCCGAGTACCTGTACAAAGGTGTGCGCGCCCGCTTCTATGGCATCGAGGCCCTGGACCGTTGGCAGCTGGCGCAGAACCACTTGGGCAGCTTTGCCCTGGAACTGTCCGGTGACTACACCCGCGCCAAGAACCTCGACAGCGGCGAAGACCTGCCGCGCATTGCCCCGCTGCGCCTGAACAGCGGCTTGCTGTGGGAACTGGACCGCTGGCAGGCACGGGTTGACGTGCAACACGCCAGCGCCCAGCACCGCAAACCGGACAATGAAACCAGTACCGATGGCTACACCACCCTCGGCGCCAGCCTCGGCTATCGCTTCGACATCGGTCAGAGCCAGTGGCTGGCCTTTGTCCGCGGTGAGAACCTCACTGACCAGACGGTGCGCTATGCCAGCTCCATCCTGCGTGACATCGCGCCGGCGCCGGGGCGCAGTGTCGAGGTAGGCCTGCGTACCAGCTTCTAATCGGTGTAGGAGCGGATTTATCCGCGATGGACTGCGTAGCAGGCCCATTGTTGGGGCCGTTACGCGCCCCATCGCGGATGAATCCGCTCCTACAGTACAAGCAGTTCCCAGCGAACTGTTACCAATCCAGCAACGGTCCCTCTTGTTGAATTGACTTTTTTTCTTACAAATTCAGCTATATCCTCTCCGCCGCAAGCTGAACCGCTTCAGTCAATCCCCCAGAAGCCTAATCGCCGACGATCCCCAGGACCCGGCGCACTTGACGTTTTTTCAATAATCAAAAGATAGCGCTATCTCATGCCTCAGATTCATCGTTTCCGCTTTTCCCCCGCCACCCGGACACTGCTTTCGGGTCTGGCCATCGCCAGCCTGGCCCCCTGTGCCCAGGCCGCTGCGATGTTCGCCAGCGACTCGCCATGGATGCTTGGCGATTGGGGCGGCACCCGCACGGAGCTGGCTGAACGCGGCTACGACTTCACCCTCGGTTACACCGGCGAGATGGGCGCCAACCTGCATGGCGGTTATGACGACGACCAAACGGCGCGCTACAGCGGCCAGTTCGCCCTCGGCACGCACCTGGACCTGCAGAAGATCCTCGGCTGGCACGACGCCGAGTTCCAGCTGACCGTGACCCAGCGCCATGGCGACAACATCAGCAACGACCGCATCAACGACCCCCGGGTCGGCGGTTTCACCTCGGCCCAAGAAGTCTGGGGCCGTGGCCAGACCTGGCGGCTGACTCAGATGTGGATCAAGCAGAAGTACTTCGACGGCGCGCTGGATGTGAAATTCGGTCGCTTCGGCCAAGGCGAAGACTTCAACAGCTTCCCCTGCGACTTCCAGAACCTGGCCTTCTGCGGCTCCCAGGTGGGCAACTGGGCCGGCGACATCTGGTACAACTGGCCGGTCAGCCAGTGGGCCCTGCGGGTCAAGTACAACCTCACGCCGGAGCTCTACGCGCAGATCGGTGCCTATGAGCAAAACCCTTCGAACCTGGACCGTGGCAACGGTTTCAAGCTCAGCGGCAGCGGCACCCAGGGTGCGGTGATCCCGGTCGAGCTGGTCTGGAGCCCGGCGGTCAATGGCCTGCCAGGGGAATATCGCGCCGGTTACTACTACAGTAATGCCAAGGCAACTGATGTCTACAAGGACAGCAACGACCAACCGGCAGCACTGAGCGGCCAGGCTTATCGCAGCAGTTCGAGCAAGCACGGCTTCTGGCTCGGTGCCCAGCAACAGTTGACGTCGCTGGCTTCCGACCACTCCCGTGGCCTGAGCGTGTTCGCCAACGCCACGTTGCACGACAAGAAGACCAATGCCATCGACAACTATGTTTCGGCAGGTGTGGTGTACAAAGGGCCCTTCGACGCCCGCGCCAAGGACGACATCGGTTTCGCCCTGGCCCGCGTGCACGTCAACCCCGCTTACCGCAAGAACGCCAAAGCGCTCAATGAAGCCAACGGCGTCAGCGACTACAACGACCCCCTGTTCCGTCCGATCCAGGACACCGAATACAGCGCCGAGCTGTACTACGGCATTCACCTGGCCGACTGGCTGACCGTGCGCCCGAACCTGCAGTACATCCGCCACCCCGGTGGCGTGAACCAGGTCGACGACGCGCTGATCGGCGGGATCAAGATCCAGAGCAATTTCTAATCGCCCTTTTCACGTAACGGAGAACACACGATGAGCACAGAAGGTGCCCTTGGTAGAACCCGCTGGCTGCCGCGCCTGATTGGCGTGTTGTTGCTGCTGATGGGCCTGGCCCTGCTGGCGGGCGGCATCAAACTGAGCCAGCTCGGCGGCTCGCTGTACTACCTGATTGCCGGGATCGGTTTCGCCCTGTCCGGTATCCTCTTGCTGGCCCTGCGCCGCCACGCTCTGGGCCTGTACGGCGTGGTGCTGCTGGGCAGCACGCTGTGGGCGCTGTGGGAAGTGGGCCTGGACTGGTGGCAACTGGTGCCGCGCCTGGCTCTGTGGTTCGCCCTGGGTGTAGTCCTGCTGCTGCCATGGGCGCGTCGCCCGCTGGTTGGCAATCCGTCGAAGATCAACCCGGCGCTGCTGAGCCTGGCCGTGATTTTGTCCGGCGCCACCGCCGTCGCCAGCCAGTTCACCCATCCGGGTGAGATCAAAGGCAAACTGGGCCGCGACAGCGCTGGCCTGAACAGCACCGCGCCGCAGATGCCCGATGGCGAATGGCAGGCGTACGGCCGCACCGAATTCGGCGACCGTTATTCGCCGCTGCGCCAGATCACCCCGGACAACGTGCACAAGCTGCAGGAAGCCTGGCGTATCCGCACCGGTGACCTGCCAACCGACAACGACCCGGTAGAGTTGACCAACCAGAACACTCCGCTGAAGGTCAACGGCATGCTCTATGCCTGCACCGCCCACAGCAAAGTGCTGGCCCTGGACCCGGACACCGGTGCCGAGATCTGGCGCTTCGACCCGCAGATCAAAAGCCCGGTAGGCTTCAAGGGCTTTGCCCACATGACCTGCCGTGGCGTTTCGTATTACGACGAGAACAACTACCTCAGTGTTGACGGCAGCCCGGCGCCGAAAATCTCCGACGCCGGCCAGGTTGTCGCCCGCAGCTGTCCGCGTCGCCTCTACCTGCCTACCGCCGACGCCCGCCTGATTGCCCTGAACGCCGACACCGGCAAGGTCTGTGAAGGTTTTGGCAACCAGGGTGTGATCGACCTGACCACCGGTATCGGCCCGTTCACTGCCGGTGGCTACTACTCCACCTCGCCTGCGGCGATCACCCGTGAACTGGTGATCATCGGTGGCCATGTGACCGACAACGAGTCGACCAACGAACCGTCCGGGGTGATTCGTGCCTACGACGTTCACGATGGTCGCCTGGTGTGGAACTGGGACAGCAACAACCCGGATGAAACCGCACCGCTGGCCCCCGGCAAGACCTACAGCCGCAACTCGGCGAATATGTGGTCGCTGGCCAGTGTCGACGAAAAACTCGGCATGGTCTTCCTGCCCCTGGGCAACCAGACCCCAGACCAGTGGGGCGCTGACCGCACTCCGGGCGCCGAAAAATTCAGCGCTGGCATCGTCGCCCTGGACCTGAGCAACGGCAAGGTGCGCTGGAACTACCAGTTCACTCACCATGACCTGTGGGACATGGACGTCGGCAGCCAGCCCACCCTGCTGGACCTGAAGACCGCCGATGGCGTCAAACCTGCCCTGATTGCCCCGACCAAACAAGGCAGCCTGTACGTGCTTGATCGTCGTGACGGTACGCCGATCGTGCCGATCCGCGAGATCCCGGCTCCGCAAGGTGCTGTCGAAGGCGACCATACCGCCCCGACACAAGCCCGCTCCGACCTTAACCTGCTGGGCCCGGACCTGACCGAACAAGCCATGTGGGGCGCCAGCCCGTTCGACCAGATGCTCTGCCGCATCCAGTTCCGCGAGCTGCGCTACGAAGGCCAGTACACCCCACCGTCGCTGCAGGGCAGCCTGGTGTATCCGGGTAACGTTGGCGTGTTCAACTGGGGCAGCGTCTCGGTCGACCCGGTGCGCCAGCTGCTGTTCACCTCGCCGAACTACATGGCGTTTGTCTCGAAGATGGTGCCGCGTGAGCAAGTCGCCGCCGGTAGCAAGCGCGAGAGCGAGACCAGTGGCGTCCAGCCGAACACCGGCGCTCCGTACGCGGTAATCATGCACCCGTTCATGTCGCCACTGGGCGTACCGTGCCAGGCGCCTGCCTGGGGCTATGTGGCCGGTATCGACCTGACCACCAACCAGGTGGTGTGGAAGCACAAGAACGGTACCAGCCGTGACAGCTCGCCGATCCCGATCGGTCTGCCGATTGGCGTGCCAAGCATGGGTGGTTCCATCGTCACTGCCGGTGGCCTGGGTTTCCTCAGCGGCACCCTGGACCAGTACCTGCGTGCCTACAACACCAACACCGGCAAGGAGCTGTGGAAAGCGCGCCTGCCAGCAGGCGGTCAAGCCACGCCGATGACCTACACCGGCAAGGACGGCAAGCAATACGTCCTGGTGACCGCTGGTGGCCACGGCTCGCTAGGGACCAAAATGGGCGATTACGTAATCGCTTACAAATTGGCTGAGTAAAAATCATCGCAGGGCAAACTCGCTCCCACCGGCCTCTGTGGGAGCCGGCTTGCCCCGCGATCAAGCCAAACCATTGAAACCACCCCCAACCCGCCCCATCTAAGCACCATAGCCATTTACGCAGGTGCCCCATGAGCGATCAGCAGGATCTACCCGAACATCCCGAGGACCACGCCGAAGTCGAGCATCCTGACGCCTCCCGACACACCGGCCACAACCTCGCCCTGCCCGGTCAGCAACTGCCGGAAAGGGTCTATGTGATCCCGATCCACAACCGCCCGTTCTTCCCGGCACAAGTTCTGCCGGTCATCGTCAACGAAGAACCCTGGGCTGAAACCCTGGACCTGGTGTCGAAAACCCCACATCATTCCCTGGCGCTGTTCTTCATGGACACCCCGCCGGAAGACCACCGCCATTTCGACACCTCGGTACTGCCGCTGTACGGCACCCTGGTCAAGGTTCACCACGCCAGCCGCGAGAACGGCAAGCTGCAGTTCGTCGCCCAGGGCCTGACCCGGGTACGCATCCGCACCTGGCTCAAACACCATCGCCCGCCCTACCTGGTCGAAGTCGAATACCCGCATCAGCCGAGCGAGCCAACCGATGAGGTCAAGGCTTACGGCATGGCCCTGATCAACGCGATCAAGGAGCTGCTACCGCTCAATCCGCTGTACAGCGAAGAGCTGAAGAACTACCTCAACCGCTTCAGCCCCAACGATCCGTCGCCGCTGACCGACTTTGCTGCGGCCCTGACCTCGGCGACCGGCAACCAGCTGCAAGAAGTGCTCGACTGCGTGCCGATGCTCAAGCGCATGGAAAAGGTCCTGCCGATGCTGCGCAAGGAGGTCGAGGTCGCGCACCTGCAGAACGAGATTTCCGCCGAAGTGAACCGGCAGATCGGCGAGCATCAGCGCGAGTTTTTCCTCAAGGAACAACTCAAGGTCATCCAGCAGGAACTGGGTCTGACCAAAGACGACCGCAGTGCCGATCTGGAACAGTTCGAACAGCGCCTGCAGGGCAAGACCTTGCCGGCAGCGACGAAAAAACGCATCGACGAGGAAATGGGCAAGCTGTCGATCCTTGAGACCGGTTCCCCCGAATACGCCGTGACCCGTAACTACCTGGACTGGGCGACCGCCCTGCCCTGGGGCGTGTACGGCAAGGACAAGCTCGACCTCAAGCACGCACGCAAGATCCTCGACCAGCACCATGCCGGGCTGGATGACATCAAGGACCGTATCCTCGAGTTTCTCGCCATCGGCGCCTGGAAAGGTGAAATCAGCGGTTCCATCGTCCTCCTGGTAGGCCCGCCCGGTGTCGGTAAAACCAGCATCGGCAAGTCCATCGCGCAATCCCTGGGCCGGCCGTTCTACCGTTTCAGTGTCGGCGGCATGCGCGACGAGGCCGAGATCAAAGGTCACCGGCGTACCTACATCGGCGCCCAGCCGGGCAAGCTGGTACAGGCACTCAAGGACGTCGAGGTGATGAACCCGGTGATCATGCTCGATGAGATCGACAAGATGGGCCAGAGCTACCAGGGCGACCCGGCCTCGGCGCTGCTGGAAACCCTCGATCCGGAGCAGAACGTCGACTTCCTCGACCACTACCTGGACCTGCGCCTGGACCTGTCCAAAGTGCTGTTCATATGCACCGCCAACACCCTCGACTCGATCCCCGGACCGTTACTGGACCGCATGGAAGTGATTCGCCTGTCGGGCTATATCACCGAAGAAAAACTGGCCATCGCCAAGCGCCACCTGTGGCCCAAGCAGCTGGAAAAAGCCGGTGTCAGCAAGAGCAGCCTGAGCATCAGTGACAGTGCCCTGCGCATCGTTATCGAGGGCTATGCGCGCGAAGCAGGGGTGCGCCAGCTGGAAAAACAGCTGGGCAAACTGATACGCAAGGCGGTAATGCAACTGCTGGAAAACCCCGAGGCGAAGATCAAGATCGGTCCCAAAGACCTCGAAGCGTCCCTGGGCATACCGGTGTTCCGTAGCGAGCAGGTATTGTCGGGTAAAGGCGTGATCACCGGGCTCGCCTGGACCAGCATGGGCGGCGCTACCCTGCCGATCGAGGCAACGCGTATCCACACCCTCAACCGCGGCTTCAAGCTGACCGGCCAGCTGGGCGATGTGATGAAAGAATCGGCCGAAATCGCCTACAGCTATGTCAGCGCCAACCTCAAGAAGTACGGCGGTGAACCAGCCTACTTCAACGAAGCTTTCATCCACCTCCACGTACCGGAAGGCGCGACGCCCAAAGACGGCCCCAGTGCCGGCGTGACCATGGCCAGCGCCCTGCTGTCCCTGGCCCGCGACCAGGCGCCGAAAAAAGGCGTGGCGATGACCGGCGAGCTGACCCTGACCGGGCAAGTCCTGCCGATTGGCGGGGTACGCGAGAAGGTCATTGCCGCACGGCGGCAGAAGATCTTCGAACTGATCCTGCCGGAAGCCAACCGCGGTGACTTCGAAGAGCTGCCCGACTACCTCAAGGAAGGCCTGAGCGTGCATTTCGCCAAGCGCTTCAGTGATGTCGCCAAGGTGCTGTTCTGAGGTATTGAATGCATCGCGGGACAGCTCGGCTTGTCCCGCGATCATCTTCGGTTATGCTGCGCCTTCGACTTCTCTCTGGAGCCAACATGACTGCCGCCCGCCTGCTCGCTGCCCTGAGCCTCGCCCTGCTCACCGCCTGTGCCCAGCAGCCCCACCACACTGTCGAACTGGAAAAACAGAGCGACTGCCCGCTGCAACTGCAAACGGGGCAGAATCTCACCCTGACCCTGCCCAGCAACCCCAGCACCGGCTATCGCTGGCTGCTGCAAAATCCCGCCAGCGGGATCCTGCGCAGCCTCGGCCCCGAGGTCTACAGCCATCCGGAAGAAGCCGGCGTGGTCGGCAGCGCCGGTCAATCGGTATGGCGCTTCCAGGCCCAGGCCGCAGGCGAAGGGCATTTGCTCCTGGTTTACCAGCAACCCTGGGCGCCGGAAGTGCGTCCGGTGCAGACCTTCGACTGTGACATCAGTGTGAAGTAACCGCGCTGGTCAGCCAGGCCATGCATCTGGCGGCAAGTTTGGCTAAAATGCCCGCCTTTTACCGCCTAACGCCTGGATTGCCGCCGTGAGCAAAGAACCCGACCGCCTATTCGCCCAGCCGCTTGGCCAGGTGCCCGACTTCGCCTTCAACGAAGACGTGGTGCGGGTGTTCCCGGACATGATCAAGCGCTCGGTGCCAGGTTACCCGACCATTGTCGAGAACCTCGGCGTGCTGGCTGCCCAGTTTGCCCGGCCGAACACCGCACTGTATGACCTGGGCAGCTCGCTGGGCGCGGTGACCCAAGCCCTGCGCCGTCATGTGCGCAGCGACGGGTGCCGGGTGATCGCGGTCGACAATTCTGCGGCCATGGTTGAACGCTGCCGGCAGTACCTCACCGCCCAGGACTCGATGTTCCAGGAGCTGCTGCCGGTCGAGGTGATCGAAGGTGACATCCTCGCCCTGGACTTCCAGCCGGCGTCGGTAGTGGCATTGAACTTCACCTTGCAGTTCATCGCCCCTGAACAGCGCCTGGAGCTGCTTGCTCGCATTCGCACCTCGCTGCTGCCGGGCGGCGCCCTGATCCTCTCGGAGAAGCTGCGCTTCAACGACCCGGACGAACATGCCCTGCTCACCGACCTGCATGTCGCCTTCAAACGCGCCAATGGCTATAGCGAACTGGAAATCGCCCAGAAGCGCAGCGCCATCGAGAACGTGATGAAGCCCGACAGCCTTGAGGAACACCGCGAACGCTTGCTGGCGGCCGGTTTTTCCAAGGTCGTGCCCTGGTTCCAATGCCTTAACTTTGCCTCGTTGATTGCCCTGCCATGATTGATCTTTCCCCACTGGTCCGCCGTCTGGCGGGCACCCCCCTGGCGCAATGGTCGCAAGGCCTGCAAGCGCAACTCGATGCCAAGATGGAGAAAGGTCACGGCGACCTGGAACGCTGGCAGAATGCTCTGGACGCGTTGCCGCCACTGGTGCCGAGCACGGTTGACCTGGTCAACGGCCTGAACCTTGATAGCGACTGCGACCAGGACACCCGCGAGCGCATGCGCCAGGCGCTGATGGGCTTGTCGCCGTGGCGCAAAGGGCCCTTTGATCTGTTCGGCGTACACGTCGATACCGAATGGCGCTCGGACTGGAAGTGGTCGCGGGTTGCCCCGCACCTGGACCTCAAGGGCAAACGCATTCTCGATGTCGGCTGTGGCAACGGCTATTACCAGTGGCGCATGCTCGGGGCCGGTGCCGACAGTGTGATCGGCGTCGACCCCAACTGGCTGTTCTTCTGCCAGTTCCAGGCCGTGCAGCGCTACCTGCCGGAACTGCCTGCCTGGCACCTGCCATTCGCCCTTGAAGACTTGCCGGCCAACCTCGAAGGCTTCGACACGGTGTTTTCCATGGGCGTGTTCTACCACCGCCGCTCACCCATTGAGCACCTGCTGGCGCTCAAGGACTGCCTGGTAAAAGGTGGCGAGCTGGTGCTGGAAACACTGGTGATCGAGGGTGACGAAAATCAGGTATTGGTGCCCGAAGATCGTTATGCGCAGATGCGCAATGTCTGGTTCCTGCCTTCGGTGCCGGCCCTGGAGCGCTGGTTGCGCCGTGCAGGTTTCAGCGATGTGCGCTGCGTCGATGTCAGCGTTACCAGCATCGAAGAACAACGCAGTACCGAATGGATGCGCTACCAGTCGCTCAGCGACTTCCTCGACCCGGCCGACCACAGCCGTACCATCGAAGGCCTGCCCGCGCCACGTCGCGCGGTTCTGGTGGCACGCAAATAAAAAAAGGCGCCCGCATGGGCGCCTAATATTCACCTTTTCCAAAGGAGCGGAGGAGCTTCTAAGGTGAATGGAGCTACTCTTTGACCACCTGCTGCTGAGCGTTTTTGCGCTTCTGCGCATCGGACGTGGCAACCGCTTGATCCTTCTTGCCGTGGACCTGCTCCTGGCTCAGGCGAAAGTTCTCCCAGAACTGTTTCGAACGTTCCGCGCCGCCTTCGGCCAGCGCGGCACCACTCCCCAGGGCCAGAACGCCCATCAGCGCATACTTGATCAGGCTCATGTTGCTCACCTCGTGATTGAATTTCAGTACGGTTCAATCTTACGAAAGGCAAGCTAACGACAAGGTGAGGCGGACATTACAGTGTTGCAAGAAACGCCCTACAGCAGCGTCAGTGGGTACTCGACGATCAGGCGTACCTCGTCCAGGTCAGACTCGAACGCCGTGGCTCGCGTCGTGGCCTGACGCATGCGCAGCGACAGGTCTTTGAACGTTCCCGACTGCACCACATACTTCGCTTCTATATCGCGCTCCCAGCGTTTCTGATCGGTCAGCGGATTTCCCTCGGCGTCACGGCGCATGTACACGCCGTTGGCATCTGAATAGTCGATACCACTGCCGCGACCATAGCGCGTCATGAAGCTCAACCCGGGCACGCCGTAAGCGGCCATGTCCAGGTCATAGCGCAGCATCCACGAACGCTCCTTGGGTGAGTTGAAGTCGCTGTACTGGATCGAGTTGTCCAGATAGATCGAGTCGGACTGACGCAAGTAGTCGAAATCGTTGTCGCCCTGGTTGCGCTGATGGGTCAACGCCAGGGTGTGGGCGCCATAGCTGAAGCCTACCCTGGCGCTCCAGATATCGTTGTCGAACTTGTCGAGCAGTTGCTGACCCTGATCCTTGGCCTTGTAGTAATTGAAACTGGTAAACGCGGCGAGCTGATCAGTAATCGGGTACTGATAGCTGGCGCCTGCGTAGTACTGGTCCCAGGCATCCTTCAGACGGCTGCTGTAGAGACTGAGACTAAGGTTGTCGGTGGCTTGGTAGTCGCCACCGAAGTAGCCAAGCCAGGGCGAGTCGACAGGGCCGGCATAAAAGGTCTCGAAGCCGTCACGGTTGTTGCTCGAGAGCGGTTGACTCATGGCATGCAGACGCCCGCCCTGCACGGTGAGATTTTCCAGCGTGGTGTTTTCCAGGGTCCAGCCAGTGAAGCTTTCCGGCAGCAGGCGCGAGTCGCCAAAGTGCACCACGGGTGTGGTCGGGAACACATCGCCCACTTTGATTTCAGTGTCGAATAGCCGCGCCTTGAGTGCGCCGCCCAGCTTGCTGAAGTTGCTTGCGGTGTTGCCGTTGCTATCAACTGGCAGCATGTCGAATGAGCTGCGCCCGCCACTGCGGCCATCGCCGCTGTCGAGCTTGAGCGCCAGCATGGCATGGGCATCCAGGCCAAAACCGACGGTACCTTGGGTATAACCCGACTGGAAACGGGCGATAAAGGCCTGGGCCCAGGCCTCGGCATAACCGGCTTTACCGGTGGGTGATTCGCCGCCCTTGCGATAGTCGCG
Organism: Pseudomonas sp. GZD-222; assembly: GCF_049310525.1. Lineage (NCBI taxonomy): Bacteria > Pseudomonadati > Pseudomonadota > Gammaproteobacteria > Pseudomonadales > Pseudomonadaceae > Pseudomonas > Pseudomonas sp. GZD-222. Next base: position 8,303 of record NZ_JBMOWO010000039.1, on the reverse strand, counting down.
ATTGAAGTAGAAATTGCGACTGAGCACAGTAAGGCTACTGTCTTCGATAAAACCCTGGGACGCAACGGATGCATTGCTGACGGAACAACTGGCCAGGGCCAGGACGCCGGTAACACAGGCTGTGGTTTTATTCCCCATCTTCAACTCCTGATTATTCGCCGTAATACGCACGACGGCCGCTGATGCGGCCGCCGTGGGTATCCTGACAAGGGCTGAATAACTCGAAGATGAGCGCGAAATTACAGTTTCGTCACCTCACCGCCCTCCTCTTCTTCGTCCTTGCGGTGTGCCCGGTAGTACAAGGCCGGCAGCACCAACAGGGTCAATGCCGTGGAGGAGAGAATCCCGCCAATTACCACGGTCGCCAGCGGTCGCTGCACCTCAGCGCCGGTGCCGGTGGCCAGGGCCATGGGAATAAAGCCCAGGGAAGCAACCAGCGCGGTCATCAGCACCGGTCGCAGACGGGTCAGCGCACCTTCGTCGATGGCCTGGCGCAATGGCCGCCCCTGCTCACGCAAACCGCGGATAAAGGCAATCATCACCAAACCGTTGAGCACGGCCACACCCGACAAGGCAATGAAGCCCACGCCGGCTGAAATCGATAACGGAATATCCCGCAGCCACAACGCCACCACGCCCCCCGTCAGGGCGAAAGGAATGCCGGTAAACACCAGCAAGCCGTCCTTGAGGTTGTTGAACATCATGAACAGCAGGCCAAATACCAGCAGCAAGGCGACCGGCACCACCACTTGCAGGCGCTGCGCTGCCGACTGCAACTGTTCGAACTGGCCGCCCCAGCGAATCCAGTAGCCCGCCGGGATGCTGACCTGGCTGTCGATGCGTTCGCCAGCCTCCTCGACAAACGAGCCGATATCACGACCCCGTACGTTGGCACTGACCACCACCAGGCGTTTGCCGTCTTCACGACTGATCTGGTTGGGCCCCTGGACAAGCTGCAGGCTGGCGACATCGGCGAGGGTGATGAAGCCGATCTGGCCATTACCCGCCGTCCCTGCCGGCACCGGGATCAACAGCTGCGACAGACCGTCAATGTCGGTACGCAGGTTGTCGGACAGGCGCACGACCATGTCGAAACGACGGTCGCCCTGGTACAGGGTACCGGCCTGACGACCGCCGACAGCCACGGCGATGGTGTCTTGCACATCGCCGACATTGAGCCCATAGCGCGCCGCCTTGTCGCGGTCGACGTCAATGGTCAGTACCGGCAATCCCGAGGTCTGCTCTACCTTGACCTCCGAGGCCCCCGGCACTGCCTGCATGGCTGCGGCGATCTGCCCGGCAGTGCGATTGAGCTGATCCATATCGTCGCCGAAGACCTTCACTGCGACATCACTGCGCACCCCGGAAATCAGCTCGTTGAAACGCAGCTGGATCGGCTGCGACAGCTCGTAGTTGCTGCCCGGCACCCGCGCGCTGGCACGTTGGATATCGGCGATCAACTCCTCGCGCGACTTGTCCGGGTCCGGCCACTGGTCCTGCGGCTTGAGCATCACATAGCTGTCGGAGATGTTCGGGGGCATCGGGTCCGAGGCGATTTCCGCCGTACCGGTACGCGCAAACACCCGCTCGACCTCTGGCACCTGGCTGAGCACGCTCTGCTCCAGCTTCTGCTGCAATGCCACCGACTGGCTCAGGCTGGTGCCGGGCACTCGCAAGGCCTGCAGGGCGAAGTCACCTTCACTCAGGCTCGGTACGAACTCGCTGCCCATGCGACTGGCCAACACGCCAGACAGCAGCACCATCACCGCCGCGACGCTGAACGCCAGTGAACGATGGCCCATGACCCATTGCAACAGCGGTGCATAGCCACGCTTGGCACTGCGCATCAGCAGGTTCTCGTCTTCCTTGACCTTGCCGGTGACAAACAGGGCAATCGCCGCGGGCACGAAGGTCACCGACAGCAGCATCGCACCGAGCAAGGCAATCACCACGGTGAACGCCATCGGGTGAAACATCTTGCCCTCGACGCCGCTCAGGGCAAAGATCGGCAAGTACACCACCATGATGATCAGTTGCCCGTAAATCAGCGGCCGGCGTGCCTCGCGGGCAGCATTGAAGACTTCATGAAAACGCTCGGAGCGGGTCAACAAACGGCCATGATGCTGCTGGGCGTGGGCCAGGCGGCGGATAGCATTCTCGACGATCACCACCGCGCCATCGACGATGATGCCGAAGTCCAGCGCCCCCAGGCTCATCAGGTTGGCGCTGACCTTATTGCTGAACATGCCGGTGAAGGTGAACAGCATCGACAGCGGAATGATCATTGCGGTGATCAGTGCGGCGCGGATGTTGCCCAGAAACAGGAACAGAATCACGATCACCAGGATCGCGCCTTCGATCAGGTTCTTCTTCACCGTGGCAATGGCCTTGTCGACCAGGTTGGTGCGGTCATAGACCGTCACCGCGCTGACCCCGGCCGGCAGCGAGCGGTTGATCTCCACCAGCTTCTGCGCCACCGCCTGGGACACGGTGCGGCTGTTCTCGCCAATCAGCATGAACACCGTGCCGAGCACCACTTCGCGGCCGTTCTCGGTTGCTGCGCCGCTGCGCAGCTCTTTGCCGATGCCGACTTCGGCGACATTGCGCACGCGGATCGGGGTACCGTCGATGGTGGTCAGGACGATATTGGCGATGTCCTCGATCCCGGCCAGCTGCCCTGGCGCACGGATCAGTAGCTGCTCGCCACGACGCTCGATGTAACCGGCACCGACGTTGGCGTTGTTGCGCTCCAGGGCGGTGAGCAAATCGGCCAAGGTCAGCTTGTAGGACGCCAGGCGCTTGGGATCGGGAGCAATCTGATACTCCTTGGCGAAACCGCCGATGGTGTTGATCTCTGCCACCCCACGCACATTGCGCAACTGCGGCTTGATGATCCAGTCCTGGATCTCGCGCAGGTCGGTCGGAGTGTAGGGGCTGCCGTCTTCCTTGCGTGCATTCTCAGCGGCCTCCACCGTCCACAGGAAAATCTCACCAAGGCCGGTGGAGATCGGCCCCATTGCAGCTTCGACCCCCTCGGGCAATTGCCCGCGGGCTTGTTGCAGGCGTTCGTTGACCAGTTGCCGGGCGAAGAACAGGTCGGTGCCCTCTTCGAAGATCACCGTCACCTGTGACAGGCCCGAACGCGACAGCGAACGGGTCTGCTCAAGGCCCGGCAAGCCGGCCATGGCCGTCTCGATGGCAAAGGTGATGCGTTGTTCGGTTTCCAGCGGCGAGAAACCCGCCGCCTGAGTGTTGATCTGGACCTGGACGTTGGTGATGTCCGGGACCGCATCGATCGGCAGCTTCTGGTAGCTGGCAACACCCAGACCGGCCATCAGCAGCACCGCCAGCAGCACGATCAGGCGCTGCTCGATGGCAAATTGAATAAGGCGTTCGAACATGACAGGTACTCGCGCAGGTCAGTGGGCGTGCTCGGCGCTGGCTTTGCCCAGCTCCGACTTGAGAACGAAGCTGCCCAGGGCCGCCACCTGCTGCCCGGCTTGCAGGCCCTTGCGGATTTCGACATAGCCATTGGCGCTGGCGCCCAGCTCCACCGCCTGCGCGACGAAGCCTTCGCTTGTACGCACGAACACGGTGGGTTTTTCTTCGAGACTCTGGATCGCCTGATCGGGTACCGCCAGGGCCGCAGCAAAGGTTTCGCTCGGCACCTGCACGGCGACAAACAGGCCTGGGCGCCAGGCGCCGCGCGGGTTATCGAGAGTGACGCGAACGCTGGCGGTACGGGTTTGCTCGCCGAGCAGGCTGCCGACATGGCTGATCCGCCCTTCAACCTGTTCACCCAGCTCACTGGCAACAATGTTCACGGTCATACCGGCGCGGACCTTTCCCAGGTCCCGCGGCGCCACGCCAAAGGTCGCCCAGACCCGCGACAGGTCGGAAAGGGTGAAGGCGGCGCTGGTTTCGTTGACTACCTCCCCCGGCACCAGGTGCTTCTCGACGATCTGCCCGGCAAAGGGCGCGCGCAGCTCGTAGCGGTTGCCGCCGGCCAGCACCGTGGTACCGCTCAGGGCGCTGATTTTCTGCCGGGCGTTGGCCTGGGCAATTTCAGCCTCCTGCAAGGCCTGGCGGGCTTGCAGGTAGTCCTGCTCGGCGGAAATACCTTCCTGCCACAGGTCCTTTTCACGCTGATAAGTACTGCGCGCCAGCTCCAGACGCCGCTGGCTCGCGGCCAACTCGCTGCGCTGTTCGGAAATCTGCGGACTGGCGATTACCGCCAGCAAATCACCGGCCTTGACCTGCTGACCGAGCACCACGGCAACCGACTCCACCACCCCGGCGGCACGAGGCACCATATGCGCGGTGCGATCCTCATCAAAACGGATCTCACCCGGCAGCGACAAGCTGCGCTGCAATTGTCGCGGGGCTACGGCAGCGAGCTCGATACCGGCCAGATCAATCTGTTCCTGGCTGAGCTTGATCGTGCCCTCTTCCTCCTCATGGCCCTGCTCGGACTCGGCATGCCCGTGCTCGCCCTTTTCTTCCTCGTCGTGATCACCTTCAGCATGCTCGTGGGCAGCCGCGGGCGCAGCGCCCCCTTGTAGCGGACCGGCCTGGCGCGCCAGCAACGCACCCAGCCCCAGGCCCAACAACAAGGCCGCGATCAGCAGCGTTGTGGACTTCTTGTTCATGCAGACTCCTTAGCACTCGCCGCTGAACGCGGCGACGATCAAAGATGGAGAGAAACGATCAGGGCTTAGCGACTGGCCAGGCTCAGGTCGCCGAAAATCCGTTCCAGACGCACCCGCGCTTCACTGCGCTGGGCCTGGGCCTGGAGGTACTGCAGGCGGGCCGCAACCAGGGTGCGCTGGGCATCGAGCACGTCGAGAAAGGCAAACTTGCCGCGCTCAAAGCCTCGGGTGGCGGCGTCCACCGCCTGTTGCGCCGAAGGCAGGATCGAGCGGTCGAAGTCCCGCACTTCCTGGGCTGCCGTGCTCCATTGAGCCAGGGCTTGGACCACTTCACTGCGCAGCCGCAGTTCGGCGCCGTTGCGCTGGTCGCGGGCCTGATCGGCGCGGCGCGCTGCGGCCAGGATGTTGCCCTGATTGCGATCGAACAGCGGAATCGGCAACGACAGCCCGACCACGTTGACGCGCTCGCGATCGGTTTCGCTGTACTGGCTGCCGACACTCACGGTGAGGTCGGGAATCCGTTGTGTGCGCGCAAGGTTCAGCGCGGCATCTGTCTGGTCGATCTGCGTGCGCGCCAGACGCATGTCCGGCGTTTGCTCCAGGCGCTCAAGCAGCCGGGTGCGGCTCGGCACCTCGGGCTCCTTGTTGCCAACGCTTTCGACCCGGCTGAACTCAGCCATGGGCGCTCCGGTCGCTGCTGCCAGTTGCTGATAGGTAACGGTCAGCGCCTGTTCGGCACGCCCTAGCTCCAGGCGCACTTCGGACAGTTGCACCTGCGCCCGCGTCGCCTCCACTGGCGAGGCGCTGCCGGCCTTGACCCGTCCCTGCACCACTTGCAAAGCCCGTTCGCTCAAACGCAGTGACTGTTCGGCCAGTTGCAGGCCTTCCTGGGCCTGCACCGCCGCCTCGAAGGCGCCGATCACCTCAGCACGCAGAGCATTACCTTGGCGTTCAAGCTCCAGCCCAGCCAGCTCCGCATCACGTCCGGCCACGCCCAGCCGCGCGCCGCGCTTGCCGCCCAGCTCGAACATCTGACTGACGCTGACCGTGGTGGTCTGCGAGCCGTTGCGGGTGTCTTCAACTTCCCAGCTCAGCTCAGGGTTGGGCAGCACCCCCGCCTGGCGTCGTTCACCTTCGGCGATATCGATGCCCCAGCGTGCGACCGCCAGCTCAGGGTTGTTGGTCTGGGCGGTTTGCAAGGCGTTGTCGAGGGTCAGCACAGGGCCTTGGGCCAGCGCCACGGTGGGCAAGGCCAGCAATACCAGCGCCAGCAGAATACGGCCACGGCCTGTGCCGGGCCTGTCCAGGGTGCAAAACATGGCGGACTCCTGCGCCTTTTTGGAGCCCGCACTGTAGTAATCGAGGTTTATCCCCAAGATGACTCGAAAATTACAAATCTGTAATCCAACCAATGCCCTACGCAAGATGACTTAGTATCCGCCGCTTGATGCCCTTCAGCCCTTGACCTTCTAGCTACTTCAGGGTTGAAAATCACCGCCTTTCACATCACCGGGTCATTTCATGCGTTTACTGATTATCGAGGACGAGCTTCGCACCGCCGACTACCTGCAGCAGGGTCTGAGCGAGAACGGCTATATCGTCGATTGTGCCCACAGCGGTGCCGACGGCCTGCACCTGGCCCGCCAGCAGGCCTATGACCTGATCATTCTCGACGTCAACCTGCCTGAAATCGATGGCTGGACCGTGCTGCAGCGCCTGCGCGCCGACTCCAGCACACGGATCATGATGCTCACGGCCCATGGCCGCCTCTCGGACCGGGTCAAAGGCCTCGATCTGGGCGCCGACGACTACATGCTCAAGCCTTTCGAGTTTCCTGAGTTGCTCGCACGTATCCGCAGCCTGTTGCGCCGCAACGACCAGGCCCTGCAACCGAGCACCCTGAAAGTGGCCGACCTGGAGCTGGACCCGGGCCGCCACCGTGCTTATCGCAGCGGCCAGCGCATTGACCTGACGGCCAAGGAATTTGCCCTGCTGCATTTGCTGATGCGTCAGAGCGGCGAAGTGCTATCGCGCACGCAGATCATTTCACTGGTCTGGGACATGAATTTTGATTGCGACACCAATGTGGTTGAAGTCTCGATCCGCCGTTTGCGGGCCAAGATCGATGACCCCTTCGACGACAAACTGATCCACACCCTGCGCGGCGTAGGCTACGTGCTTGAGGCCCGCGAATGAAGCCGGCGCGGCTGTCCCTGCGCCTGGGCCTGAGCGTCAGCCTGATGGGCGCGGCGCTGGTCCTGCTGATGGCTTGCCTGGCGGTGCTTGCTCTCGACCATGAACTGGACAGCCGTGCGCAGAAAAGCCTGACAGCGAAGATGGCGCAGATCGAGCACGGCCTGAGCATCGACCTCAAATCGGGAGACCTGCAAACGTCTGCACACCCACTCCTGGATGTAGTGATGGGTCATGACAATCTGAGTCTGAGCGTGATCGCCCTGACCGGCCGGCATTCGGCCCTCTTGACCCTCGGCCCCGGGCTCGACGCCGAAGCCCTGCTGCAGATTCCCGGTAGCGCGCAGCTGGCCTTCCGGCAATGGCGCGACAGCGACGACAATCAGTTGCTGACCGCCTCGCGGCTGATGCGCTTGCAAGACGGCACCGAAGTACGCGTGCTGCTCACCATCAACCTCGCCGACGACCGCAGCCTGTTGCAGGCTTACCTGCGCTCGACACTACTGGCCCTGCCGCTGCTGGTGCTGTTGATCGGTTTTGCGGCCTGGAAGCTGGTGCAACGCGGCCTGAAGCCGCTAAGCAGGTTCCGCCGAATCGCTGAACAGGTTTCCGCCCAACAACTGGCCTTGCGGCTGCCGCTGGATGACTTGCCACAGGAACTCAGTGAGCTGGCCAGCACCATGAATGTCATGCTCGACCGTCTCGATGGCGGCGTGCAGCAACTGTCGCAGTTCTCCGACGACCTGGCGCATGAGCTGCGTACGCCGATCGGCAACCTGATGGGCAAGGCCCAGGTGACGCTGAGCCGGGAACGTCCCGTGGAGCAATACAAGGACGTGCTGGAAGCCAGCATCGAGGAACTGACCCGGCTCAACCGGATCATCAATGACATGCTGTTTCTCGCCCAGGTCAGTCAGCCTGACGCCCAGTTGCCACTCAAACCGGTAAACCTGGCTGATGAAGCCAAACGTGTCAGTGAGCTGTTCGAGTTCAGCAGTGAACAGAAAGACATCAGCCTGCGCTTGCACGGCTGGGGCACGATCATGGCTGATCGTTTGATGGTGCAGCGGGCGTTGTCGAATCTGCTGAGCAATGCCATACGCCATAGCCCCGAGGGTCTGCCGATTGATATTGCGGTCGAGCGCTGTGGCGATGAGGTCCGCCTGTCGGTGGAGAACCAGGGGCCGGGGATTGAGCAAGCCCACCTGCCACGCCTGTTCGAACGCTTTTACCGGGCGGGGTCAGGACGTTCGCGACTGGAGGGGGGGACCGGCTTGGGGTTGGCGATTGTGAAGTCGATCATGCACGTGCATGGCGGGCGGGTTGAGGTGAGCAGTGAATTGAATGGTTTGACCCGGTTCAGTCTGGTCTTTCAGGGGTCGTAGACTGCATCGCGGGGGAAAACCCCCCCCCCCCACTAGGGCGAGGTCTTCCCCCCCCGTCTTTCCCAACCCCCCCCCT
>NZ_JBMOWO010000038.1:0-22390 GCF_049310525.1 Pseudomonas sp. GZD-222 | reverse complement strand
GGAGGGGATGGAAGGAGGGAGCAGACCCTCCCAACTGGGGGGGGTTGTTCTTCCCCCGCGATGTTTTCAAGGCCGGCTTGCCGCCATGATCAGGGCCTTCATCTCCGCCACTGCCGACTTGAAGCCGACAAACAGCGCATGTGCCACCAGCGCGTGACCAATGTTCAGTTCGTTGATGCCCTTGATCGCGGCAACGGCTTCAACGTTGTGATAATGCAGGCCATGACCGGCGTTGACGATCAGCCCCTGAGCCAAGCCAAACGCCACGCCGTCAGCAACGCGCTTGAGCTCTTCAGCAACATCCGTCGGGGTTTCGGCATCGGCATAACGACCGGTGTGCAGTTCGATTGCCGGCGCACCGACACGACGCGAGGCTTCGATCTGGCGCTCGTCGGCATCGATGAACAGCGATACTTCCGAGCCCATGCGCGACAGGCGCTCGACTGCCGCCTTGATCCGCGCTTCCTGACCGGCCACGTCCAGGCCGCCTTCGGTGGTCAGCTCCTGGCGCGTTTCCGGGACCAGGCAGATGTGCGCCGGGCGAATACGCTCGGCAAACAGCATCATTTCTTCGGTAACGCCCATTTCGAAGTTCATGCGCGTCTGCAGCACGTCCTTGAGCACCAGCACATCGCGTTCCTGGATATGCCGGCGGTCTTCGCGCAGGTGCACAGTGATGCCGTCGGCGCCCGCCTCTTCGGCGTCCAGCGCGGCCTTGACCGGATCGGGGTAGCGCGTGCCACGCGCCTGGCGCAGGGTCGCCACGTGGTCGATGTTCACGCCGAGGAGCATGCGGTTGCTTTGAGTCACGAAGAGGCTCTCCTGAAGATTGAGCCTGACAGCATACGACGTGCTCAGCGCTTGCGAAACAGTTCCCGACTGACCAGTGGCCGTCCGCCCAGGTGCACGGCCAGCGCCTGGCGCATCAAACGCTTGGCTGCACTCAAGGCGCCGGGGACATTCCAGTCAGCTTGCGCCATGGCCGCGAGCTCGTCGCCGCGGAACAAACCGGGCTGCAGCAAGTAAACCCGCTCAAGCCCGGCATCCACCTGCAGGCGGTAGAGACCATCGACGACCAGCGGCTCACCGTTGATGTCCTGGTCCAGGGCAAAGCCATAACCCAGTTGATCCAGCAACCGCCACTCGAAGGCCCGCAGCAGCGGTTCCAGCGGGCGCCCGGCAGCCAGCGCCTGCAAGGTGGCCGCGTAGTGCTCGAACACCAGCGGATTCGGGTCCTCGGCGGGCAACAAGCGAATCAGCAGTTCATTGAGGTACAGGCCACTGAACAAGGCATCGCCGATGAGCCAGGCGGCCACGCCGACACTGTCCAGACGGCCGACTGTCTTGAGCTCGCCGCGACCGCGAAACTCGACTTCAAGAGGAACGAAAGGCCGGGCCTGGCTACCGCCTTTGCCACGGGCACGGCGTAACACTGCGCGCAGGCGCCCTTGCGGGGTGAGGAAGTCCACCAGCGCACTGGTTTCACGGTAGGCCCGGCTGTGCAGCACATAGGCCGGTTGGCCAACTGGCAGTTCCATGAGTAGCGCTTCAGAAGAGGTTCGACCCGACAGCGGACGCTGCCGGGCCTGATGCGATCAGAGGTCGCCGTAGCCCAGCGAACGCAAAGCGCGTTCGTCATCGGACCAGCCGCCTTTGACCTTGACCCAGAGGTTGAGCATGACCTTGGCGTCGAACAGCACTTCCATGTCCTTGCGCGCCTCGGAACCGATACGCTTGATGCGCTCGCCCTTGTCGCCAATGATGATCTTCTTCTGGCCGTCACGCTCGACCAGGATCAGTGCATGGATGTGCAGGATCTTGCCCTGCTGCTTGAACTCTTCGATTTCCACGGTGATCTGGTACGGCAGCTCCGCACCCAATTGACGCATGATCTTTTCACGCACCAGTTCAGCGGCCAGGAAGCGGCTGCTGCGGTCGGTGATCTGGTCTTCCGGGAAGAAGTGATCGTTTTCCGGCAGGTGCTTGGCAATCAGGCCTTCCAGGGCTTCGAGGTTGTGCCCCTGCTGTGCGGAGATCGGCACGATCTCGGCGTTCGGCAGTTGCTCCTGCAGCCATTGCAGGTGCGGGATCAACTCGGCTTTCTCTTCGATCCGGTCGGTCTTGTTGATCGCCAGGATTACCGGGCCCTGCACGTACTGCACACGCTCCAGCACCAGTTGGTCCTCATCGGTCCACTTGGTGCGGTCGACCACGAAAATCACCACGTCGACGTCCTTCAGGGCAGCCGAGGCGGTTTTGTTCATGTAGCGGTTGAGCGCCTTTTCGTTGCTCTTGTGCATACCCGGGGTATCGACGTAGATCGCCTGGATATCACCCTCGGTCTTGATCCCGAGCATATTGTGGCGAGTGGTCTGCGGCTTGCGCGAGGTGATCGCCAGCTTCTGGCCGAGGATGTGGTTGAGCAGGGTCGACTTGCCGACGTTCGGGCGGCCGACAATGGCAACATAGCCGCAGCGGGTAGTATTCGTATCAGTCATTGCCATTCTCCACGCCCAGGGCGATCAGTGCTGCGGCGGCCGCTACTTGCTCGGCGATACGCCGGCTGACGCCCTGCCCTCGGCTTTTTTCAGTCAAAAGGGTCACTTCGCATTCGACGAAAAACGTCCGGCAATGGGGTTCACCTTGAATATCCACCACTTCGTAACGCGGCAGGTCGCAGGCCCGCGACTGCAGAAATTCCTGCAGACGGGTTTTCGGGTCCTTGTTGGTATCGACCAGGGTCAGACTCTCGAACTCACCGGTCAGCCAGGCCAGCACACGCTCGCGCGCGGTCTGCATGTCCGAATCCAGGTAGATCGCGCCGATCAACGCCTCGAGGGCGTCGGCCAGGATCGATTCGCGGCGAAAACCACCGCTTTTCAGTTCTCCGGAGCCCAGACGCAGGTACTCGCCCAGGTCGAAACCACGGGCCAGCACCGCCAGGGTCTCACCCTTGACCAGGCGTGCGCGCAAGCGCGACAACTGGCCTTCACGGGCCTGGGGAAAGCGCTCGAACAGCGCTTCGCCAGCAACGAAGTTGAGGATCGCATCGCCGAGAAACTCGAGGCGTTCGTTATTGCGCCCGGCAAAACTGCGGTGCGTCAGGGCCAGCAGCATCAGCTCCTGGTTCTTGAAGGTGTAACCGAGCTGGCGCTCGAGGCGGCTCAAAGAAACGCTCACAGTGTACCCACGCGCAGTTCGTGGTCGATATTCAACGCTTTGTTCAAATCAACATCCTGAAAGACTATTTTGGCTCATGCCCACTGGTGCCGGCAGTGCAGGTGGATTCGCAGATCCCTCTGAACACAGCCTATGCCAGAAATGCATTCGGCGCTGTCCCAGGACAGCGCCGTTGTGGTGTTACTTGATCAGACCGACCCGCGAAAGGTTCGGGAAGTGGCTGAGCTTGGGCTCTGGCCAGCTCATCCAGACCGCGAAGGCCTTGCCGACGATGTTCTGGTCCGGGACCATGCCATGCAGCGCCTTGGGAATATTGGGGTCATCCCAGTAGCGGCTGTCGTTGGAGTTGTCGCGGTTGTCGCCCATCATGAAGTAGTGGCCGGCCGGGACTGTCCATTGCTGGTCAGGCGGCATGCGATAACGGCTCATCTCCTTGCGGATCAGGTGCTCGGCTTCTCCCAGCTTTTCCTTGTACAACTCGGCGCTGCCCAAGGTGCCCGGCTCGGTACCGACCAACTGCTCGGCAATTGGCTGACCGTTGACGAACAGCTTCTTGTCGCTGGTGTAGCGGATCTGGTCGCCCGGCAAGCCAACCACACGCTTGATGTAGTTGACGTTCGGGTCGCTCGGATAGCGGAACACCATCACGTCGCCGCGCTGCGGGTCACCGACTTCGATGACCTTTTTGTCGAGCACCGGAAGACGAATCCCGTAGGAGAACTTGTTCACCAGGATGAAGTCGCCCACTTCCAGGGTCGGCTTCATCGATCCCGAAGGAATCTGGAAAGGCTCGACCAGGAACGACCGCAACACCAGGACAATGAACAGTACCGGGAAGAACGACTTGCCGTACTCAACCAGCAACGGCTCCTTGTTCAACTGCTCGACCACTGCCATCTCGGGCTGGCTGACGCTGCCCTGATAGTTGGCGATCGCCGAACGCCGGCGTGGCGCCAGGAACAGCAGATCGACCAAGGCCAACAGGCCGCAGACAGCAACGGCGATGACTAGCAAAAGCGGGAAATTTAGCGACATAGGACCTAATTATTCCAACCTGAGCACGGCGAGGAAGGCTTCTTGTGGAATTTCCACGTTACCGACCTGTTTCATGCGTTTCTTACCGGCTTTCTGCTTTTCCAACAGCTTGCGCTTACGGCTTACGTCACCACCGTAGCATTTGGCCAGTACGTTCTTTCTGAGCGCCTTGACAGTGGTTCGCGCCACAATCTGCCCGCCAATGGCGGCCTGGATTGCCACATCGAACATCTGCCGAGGAATCAGTTCCTTCATCTTCTCAGTCAATGCGCGGCCCTTGTAGTGCGCATTGTCGCGGTGCACGATCAGCGCCAGGGCGTCGACCTTGTCACCGTTGATCAGTACATCGAGCTTGACCAGGTTGGCCGACTGGTAACGGTCGAAATGGTAGTCCAGCGAAGCATAGCCGCGGCTGGTGGACTTCAGGCGGTCGAAGAAGTCCAGTACCACTTCGTTCATCGGCAGGTCGTAGCGCACTTGCACCTGCGAACCGAGGAACTGCATGTCGCGCTGTACGCCACGCTTCTCGATGCACAGAGTAATGACGTTGCCCAGGTGCTCTTGAGGCACGAGGATGGTCGCGGCGACGATTGGCTCGCGGAAGTCCTCTACCGACGATACGTCCGGCAGTTTCGACGGGTTATCGACGTAGATGGTCTCGCCGGTCTTGAGCTTGACCTCGAAGATTACGCTTGGCGCCGTGGTGATCAGGTCCAGGTCGTACTCGCGCTCCAGGCGCTCCTGGATGATTTCCATGTGCAGCATGCCCAGGAAGCCGCAACGGAAACCGAAGCCCAGTGCGTCGGAGCTTTCCGGCAGGTACTGCAGCGACGAATCGTTCAGGGTCAGTTTCTGCAATGCATCACGAAAATCTTCGAAATCATCGGAACTGACCGGGAACAGACCGGCATAAACCTGTGGCTGGATACGTTTGAAACCGGGCAGCACGTCGACTTCAGGCGTGGTGCTCAGGGTCAGGGTGTCACCCACCGGAGCACCATGAATGTCCTTGATGCTGGCAATGATGAAGCCTACTTCACCGGCTTTCAGGTCTGCGGTCTGGGTGTGTTTCGGGGTGAATACACCGACGCTGTCGACCAGGTGGACTTTACCGGTGGACTTGACCAGGATCTTGTCGCCCTTCTTCACACGGCCATGACGCACGCGCACCAGGGAGACAACGCCCAGGTAGTTGTCGAACCAGGAGTCGATGATCAGTGCCTGCAGGGGAGCCTCGATGTCACCGGTCGGGGCCGGGATGGTGTGCACCAGGCGCTCGAGCACCTCGTCCACGCCCATGCCGCTCTTGGCGCTGCACGCCACGGCGTCGGTGGCATCGATACCGATGATCTTCTCGATCTCGTCCTTGACCTTGTCCGGATCGGCCTGGGGCAGGTCCATCTTGTTCAGTACCGGCATGACCTCAAGGCCCTGCTCGATAGCGGTGTAGCAGTTGGCGACCGACTGGGCCTCAACGCCCTGGCCAGCATCAACCACCAGCAATGCGCCTTCGCACGCAGCCAGGGAACGGCTGACTTCATAGGTGAAGTCGACGTGACCCGGGGTGTCAATGAAGTTCAGCTGGTAGGTTTTGCCGTCCTGCGCCTTGTAATGCAGGGTGACGCTGTGGGCCTTGATGGTAATACCGCGCTCACGCTCCAGATCCATGGAATCGAGTACCTGGGCTTCCATCTCACGGGCGGTCAGACCACCGCACATCTGGATGAAACGGTCCGCCAGGGTCGACTTGCCATGGTCAATGTGGGCGATGATGGAGAAATTGCGGATATGACTCAAATCACTCACGGATCAACACTCAAAAAGGCTGCGGGCCGGACGCCCACCGAAAAATAGCCGGGAATTGTACCTGAAGCCTGACGTTGGCGTCACGTGAACTGTGGACACATCGGCCGTATGGAGCATTTCCCGTGCAATTTGCTCAGGACACAAAAAAGGGCAGCCGTGGCTGCCCTTTCCTGCTCAAGCAGGCTTATTCCGCCAGTTTGAAGGTGATGAAGCTTGCACGTCCCTGACGCAGCACGCGCATCGACACCGAACGGTTCTTCGGCAGTTCCTTGGCAATCTCGGTGAACTGCTTGGCCGAGAGGATCGCCTGGTTGTTCAAGTGACTGATGACATCACCTGGACGCAGGCCGATCATGGCAGCCGGGCCGTCCTGGACTTCCTTGATGACCACACCGCCTTTGAGCTCCAGGGTCTTCTTCTGCTCATCGGTCAGGTCGGCAACCGACACACCGAGACGATTGCTGCTGCGCTCGACGCCGCCGTTGGCGCTGGCAGCGATTTCAGCGTCGTCGTCAGGCAGCGCGCCGACGGTGACATCCAGGTTCTGGCGCTTGCCATTGCGGATGATATCCAGTTTGGCCTTGGCGCCATCTTTCAGGCTGCCGACCAGGTGCGGCAGGTCGGCAGACATGACGATCGGCTGGCCGTTCATGCTCAGGATCACGTCACCTACCTGCAAGCCACCCTTGGCCGCCGGACCGTCTTCCAGCACCTGGGCCACCAGCGCACCGGCCGGCTTGTCCAGACCGAAGGATTCAGCCAGGTCCTTGTTGACTTCCTGGATCACCACGCCCAGCCAGCCGCGGCTGACCTTGCCGTCTTTCTTCAGCTGGTTGGAGACATCCAGCGCGACGTCGATCGGGATCGCGAACGACAGGCCCATGAAACCGCCCGAACGGGTGAAGATCTGCGAGTTGATACCCACCACTTCACCATTCATGTTGAACAGCGGGCCACCGGAGTTGCCCGGGTTGATCGCCACGTCGGTCTGGATGAACGGCACATAGGTGTCGTTCGGCAGGGTACGGCCCTTGGCGCTGACGATGCCTTTGGTCACCGAATGATCGAACCCGAAGGGCGAGCCGATGGCCAGTACCCATTCACCCACTTTGAGCTTCTCGGAGTCGCCCAGCTTGACGGTTGGGAGATCCTTGCCATCGACCTTCAGCAGTGCCACGTCGGTACGCGGGTCGGTACCAACCACCTTGGCTTGCAGCTCGCTGCGGTCGGACAGACGGACGATGATCTCGTCGGCGTCGGCTACTACATGGTTATTGGTGAGGATGTAACCGTCGTTGGAAATGATGAAGCCCGAACCCAGCGACTGCGCTTCACGCTGGCGGTCACCACGTGGGGATCGTGGTTGCTGCGGCATGTTGCGCTCGAAGAACTCGCGGAACATCGGTGGCAAGCCTTCGAGGTCCGGCATCTGACCGGCCGCATACTTGCGATCCGGCAGCTTCTGCTTGGTACTGATGTTCACCACCGCAGGCGAGGCCTGCTCGACCAGGGTGGTGAAGTCCGGCAGGGCTTCGGCCTGGGCAGCGGTGGCCACCTGACCGAGCATGAGCACGGCGGCGAACAACGATAGGTAGGTTTTCAAGCGTGGTATAGACATACGGCTCCCGTCACATCGAGCGTGGTTAGCAGTAGGGTCCTGCATAAGCAGGAAAGGCCAGACCCCGAAAGGACTGACCTATAGAAAAATTCTGAGTTTTTTGCAAACTACAAAGCTTGCCAATCATGTCAGCCAAGCAATCCTCGCCTGGTCAGCACGGTATCTGCTGTTCATTTTTGCGCCTGGGTGTCCTGAGTTCGCATGGATAAGGCTATCCGTTCGGCGGTGCCGATAGGGATTTCACCAACGACGGTGACCATCACTTCGCCCTTGGGCGTGGTCAGGCGTCGTGAGACTGCCACAGTCGGCCCCAGTTGCGTACGGATATCCGCCGCCGAGCCACCGTCCAGAGCCTCGACAAAAACGGAAAAACGCGCC
This sequence comes from Pseudomonas sp. GZD-222, assembly GCF_049310525.1. Classification (NCBI taxonomy): domain Bacteria; kingdom Pseudomonadati; phylum Pseudomonadota; class Gammaproteobacteria; order Pseudomonadales; family Pseudomonadaceae; genus Pseudomonas; species Pseudomonas sp. GZD-222. The sequence continues at coordinate 14,373 of NZ_JBMOWO010000038.1, read as the reverse complement.
AGACCATCATCGAACATCATGCGGTTGACCGCATTCTTGCCCTGCGGATCTTTACCAATCGAGCTGTCGACCAGTTCAAAGCCTGGTGGCAACCAGTCCGAACGCCAGCCGGTGACCGGCTGTGCGGCCCGGGCAGCCACTTGGCCTACCGGCTTGCACTGCTCGCCAGCCTGCAGATCGTCGTCGCTCGGCACGCCGGTGTCCAGACGGGTGAACTGGAAGCGTTCCAGCAATCGACCCTTGTCATCGAGCATCAGCGACTTGAGCGGCAGGCCGGTCTGTTTATCCAGATGCAGTTCGAAGGCATAACGGTGCTGATCGCGAGGCGTCAGCGTGACGATTTTCGCTTGGCGATCCGCAACCCGGGACTGGCCGGCAACCTTGAGGTCGTACCAGCTCATCAACTTCAGAGGATCAAGCACTCGCGCTGTGGATTCCGGCGTGTTGTTCACACCAGACACCAGGGCCCCGCTTACGCACTGGGTGCGCCCGTCGACACGCACGACTTCCTGGGCCGAGCCATCGAGCTGCAGTAGCCGCTCGCTGACCTTGCCATTCTGGACGCGATGCCAGATATCGTGGGTGGAGAAGCTGCCGTTACGCTCGTAAACGAATGTACCCTGATAACTCTGCTGCTGCTCGGCCTGTGCCAGCTTCTTGAGCTCGTCGACCGCATCCGTGGAGGAGTTGGCCGCATGGGCCGGCAGTATCAGCCAGCCACCCAGCAACAGCGGTATGAGAGGTAGCGCGCGCATGATCCTCCTTACTTAACGGTTTTCCAGGCTAGCCGCACGGGCATAAGGCAGAGCGCTCTCGGTACCTTTGAGGGCTGCTTCCTGAGCATGCTGGCGCAGATAGCCGGGCAGACGCTGGTCGTGCCAGCCGGATTGCCCTTGCAGCACGCCATTGGCCATCGGCCCTGGCTGTTCTGCATTTTCACTATAGCCTGCCAGCACGGCAGGGCCTTGAACTTGTGGCACGATCACACCCTGCTGGGCAGGTTGCTGGGCAGCCAGCTGGGCGCCACTGATATCGTCCTGGTTGTACAGACGTACACCGGCCAGCACCGCGACAGTCACCGATGCTGCGACGGCCAGGCGGCCAAGGCTGCGCCATGGGCCGCGAGCGACCTTGGCAGGCGCGGCTTCATCGGCCAGGGCGGCAGATACGGCCGAAGCGATATCCAGCCGTGGCAACACCAGTTCCTTGTGCATGGCTGCACGGGCGACCTGATAACGCGACCAGGTGGCACGGGTTTCGGCATCATCGACGGCGTTCAACACCCGACGTAATTCCAGTTCGTCCGCTTCGTTATCCATCACCGCGGACAGCGATTCCTGCAAAGCTTCACGACTCATGGCGGTTCCTCTCTTGGCTGTCGCCGCTGTCTCAGGTTTCCTGCAACAACGGCTGCAGGGCTTTGTCTATGGCCTCCCGAGCGCGGAAGATTCGAGAGCGCACGGTACCCACCGGACATTGCATGACACTCGCAATGTCCTCGTAACTCAGACCATCGAATTCACGTAAAGTTAACGCCGTACGCAAATCTTCTGGCAGTTGCTGAATGGTCCGATGGACGGTGCCTTCGATCTCATCTCGCAACAACGCACGCTCGGGGGACTCCAGATCCTTGAGGCCATGATCGCCGTCGTAAAATTCCGCATCCTCGGAACTTACATCGCTGTCCGGTGGCCGCCGACCGCGGGACACCAGATAGTTTTTTGCCGTGTTGATGGCAATGCGGTACAGCCAGGTATAGAAGGCACTGTCTCCGCGAAAATTGCCAAGCGCCCGGTAAGCCTTGATGAAAGCTTCCTGCGCCACATCCTGGGCCTCATGGGTGTCGTGTACAAAACGCACGATCAACCCGAGAATCTTGTGCTGATACTTCAGCACCAACAGATCGAACGCTCGCCTGTCGCCACGCTGCACGCGCTCGACAAGCTGCTGATCCTCTTCCTGGGTTAGCATGAACACTCCTCAGTGAACTTGAAGGAGCGTTGCGAGAAGCATCGTTCAGGCTTGCAACCATAGACTCGGGCTTTTCGCAAAAGTTCTCCCCTCCAAGCAAGTTTCCTGCGGCCCTTGGTCGGCTCGCACGAAAAACGCAGCGCGGTCATGGCCGGCTGCGTCGATAATCGGGTCTCGAATACGCCGACAGTACCTTGATTATGGGCTACTGCCATGCGTCGCCGCGGCATTATTGTGTGCGGGCAACCTTCTATGGATATCCACACAGCGTGGAAAGTTCCCACAGCAAGCTACCTGGCCCATGCAAGCGCCATTGGAAATCAGGGCCTTGGGGCTGCTATAAAGGCAACCGGTCCAGATTCACGATAGTTTCACAATGCCATAAGCGCCTGACTATTGTGCCGATCCCCCCCTTCAGATACTAGTGTCCTGACATGAGCCAACAACTCCAACATGATGTCCTCGTGGTCGGCAGCGGTGCCGCCGGTCTGAGCCTGGCGCTGAACCTTCCTGGCCACCTGCGCATTGCCGTGCTCAGCAAGGGCGATCTCGCCAATGGCTCAACCTACTGGGCCCAGGGCGGGGTTGCCGCAGTGCTGGATGACACCGACACGGTGCAGTCCCACGTCGAGGACACCCTCAACGCCGGTGGCGGTTTGTGTCATGAAGACGCTGTGCGCTTCACCGTCGAGCACAGCCGCGAGTCCATTCAGTGGCTGATCGACCAGGGCGTGCCCTTTACCCGCGACGAACACGCCAGTGTCGACGACGGCGGTTTCGAGTTTCACCTGACCCGCGAAGGCGGCCATAGCCATCGGCGCATCATTCATGCTGCCGATGCCACCGGTGCGGCGATTTTCACCACGCTACTGGCTCAGGCACGCCAACGACCGAATATCGAGCTGCTCGAGCAGCGGGTCGCCGTTGACCTGATCACCGAGCGCCGCCTGGGCCTGGACGGCGATCGCTGCCTGGGCGCCTACGTGCTCAACCGCAACACCGGTGAAGTCGACACTTATGGTGCGCGATTCACCGTGCTCGCCACCGGCGGTGCCGCCAAGGTCTATCTGTACACCAGCAATCCGGATGGTGCCTGTGGCGACGGGATCGCCATGGCCTGGCGTGCCGGCTGCCGGGTAGCCAACCTGGAGTTCAACCAGTTCCACCCCACCTGCCTGTATCACCCGCAAGCCAAGAGTTTTCTGGTGACCGAGGCCCTGCGCGGCGAAGGCGCATTGCTGCGGCTGCCCAACGGCGAGCGCTTCATGCCGCGCTTCGACCCCCGCGAAGAACTGGCACCCCGTGACATCGTGGCCCGCGCCATCGACCATGAAATGAAACGTCTGGGCGTGGACTGCGTCTATCTGGACATCAGCCACAAACCCGAAGATTTCATCAAAAGCCACTTCCCCACTGTATACGAACGCTGCCTGACGTTCGGCATCGACATCACCCGCCAGCCGATCCCGGTAGTGCCTGCCGCGCATTACACTTGTGGCGGTGTCATGGTCGACGACAATGGCCATACGGATGTGCCCGGCCTGTATGCAATTGGCGAAACCAGCTTCACCGGCCTGCATGGCGCCAACCGCATGGCTAGCAACTCACTGCTCGAATGCTTCGTGTATGGCCGTTCCGCAGCCATTGATATCGAGTCGCACCTGGACCAGGTGAGCATGCCGCGGGCCCTGCCTTGCTGGGATGCCAGCCAGGTTACCGATTCGGACGAAGACGTGATCATTGCGCACAACTGGGACGAGTTGCGGCGCTTCATGTGGGACTACGTAGGCATCGTGCGCACCAACAAGCGCCTGCAACGTGCCGAGCACCGGGTGCGCCTGCTGCTCGACGAGATCGACGAGTTCTACAGTAACTACAAGGTCAGCCGCGACCTGATCGAACTGCGCAACCTGGCCCAGGTGGCCGAGCTGATGATCCGCTGCGCCATGCAGCGCAAGGAAAGCCGGGGCCTGCACTACACCCTCGACTACCCAGGCATGCTTGCCGAGGCCCGCGACACTATTCTGCAGCCGCCCACCTACGTCGACTGAACTTCAGGCGCACGCGCAGGCGTCGGTGTTGCACCGGCTCCAGCGCGTCATGGGCAATGCACAAGCCCTGATTGCAATACCAACCTTGGCGGCGATAACGCAGCACGACCAGGCCCGGCAAGGCCAGGCTGTCAGGACGTAGCTGCACCTTTTGCCACCCCTGGGCACGGCTGAACAGATGCCAACCGTCACGGTCACGACGCAGTCCGCTGACAGCCTGGGGATGGCTGAGCAGAATACGCCGGGGAATCATCCAGCCGGCATGCAAGAGGCAAAGGACAACGCCAGCTACTCGCAGCCACCAGGGAAGCTGCAACAGGCTAAGCGCCAGCAAGGCCAGCAGCAAGCTGACCAGGTAGGCCGCCAGCAAACTCCTTGAGCCTTGCCAGCGACACTCGAACCGCTCACTTGGGCTGGACACGGTCCAGAATGATCCGAACCATGCGCTGCAGCTCCGGGTCTTCAGACTCGCTGCGCTCCATGAACCAGCCGAACATATCCTGGTCTTCGCAGCTCAGCAGGCGCTTGTACAGCTCGCGATCGGCCTCGCTCAGGGTTGGGTAGACCTCCGCGCTGAACGGGACCAGCAGTACATCGAGCTCAAGCATGCCGCGGCGGCTGTGCCAAAAGAGCCGATTGAGTTCAGTTTGTTCGACCATGGAGCCCTCCTAAATAGGCCGCCAGTATACAGAGCCAGCGCCCCAGGGACACGAGACGTTGGTCCGGACATGTGAGCAAATAATGACAGAGGGACGCACTCAACTACCTATTTTGCCGACAGCGCTCTATCATGGCCCTCAGTCTTACTACCCTGCGATATCCCATGGCCGATTCCGCTTTTTTCTGCACCCTCTCCCACGAAGGCATCCTCGCCGTCCGCGGCTCGGACGCCGGCAAGTTCCTGCAAGGCCAACTGTCCTGCAACATCAATTACCTCAACGACAGCACCAGCAGCCTGGGCGCTCGTTGCATGGTCAAAGGCCGCATGCAGTCGAGCTTTCGCATCCTGCCAGAGGCCGACGGTTTCCTCCTGGCCATGACCCGCGAACTGCTCGAGCCGCAACTTGCCGATTTGAAAAAGTACGCGGTGTTCTCCAAGGCCAAGCTGACCGATGACAGCGATGCCTGGGCGCGCTATGGCTTGCAAGGTGGGGAATCGGCGCTGCAGGCGTTGGGTCTGGAAGTACCGGGGCAAATTGACGGCATCACACGCCACAATGGGCTGATTGCTATTACCGTGTCTCCCGGCCGCATCGAACTGTGGGTACCCGCTGCACAGGCACAACAGGTAAAGGAGCAGTTGGCCGAAAAACTGCCGCAGGCTGATCTCAATGACTGGCTGCTCGGACAAATCCGCGCCGGTATTGGCCAGGTCATGGCCCAGACCCGTGAACTGTTCATCCCGCAGATGATCAACCTGCAGGCCGTTGGTGGCGTCAGCTTCAAGAAAGGCTGCTACACCGGCCAGGAAATCGTCGCGCGCATGCAGTACCTGGGCAAACTCAAGCGTCGCCAGTACCGGCTGGCAGTGGCGGGTGACCTATTGCCCGAGCCAGGCACCGAGATCTTCTCGCCGACCCACAACTCCTCAGTGGGTGAAGTGGTGCTGGCTGCACGTAGCGCAACAGGCAGCGAGTTACTGGCGGTGTTGACCGCCGATGCCGTGGAAGATAACAACCTGCACCTGGGAAGCCCTGACGGGCCGCGCCTTGAACTGCTGACACTTCCTTACGAACTGGATCGCGATCGCGAAATCCAGCGCTGAACCTGCCCTGCCCGCCTGTTGCGGGCCAGGCACTCTTCAATTGCGGTAGAGAATCACCATGAACAAGATGGCCGAGAAAATCCGGGACCACCTGCTGGCCGCCATCAAAAACGATGACCTGGTGCTGCCGACCTTGCCGGAGGTCGCCTTGAGCATCCGCGAGGCCGCCGAAGACACCGAGATCAGTGTCAGCGCCCTGAGCAAGGTCATCGGCCGTGACGCTGCCCTGTCGGCCCGCTTGATCAAGGTGGTGAACAGCCCGCTGCTGCGCGCCACGGTCGAGGTCACCGACCTGCAGACCGCTGTCACCCGCCTTGGCATCAACTACAGCTGCAACCTGGCCGTCGGCCTGGTGATCGAGCAGATTTTCCATGCCCGCTCCGAGGTGGTGGAAAAGAAGATGCGCGAAATCTGGGCAACCAGCCTGGAAGTGGCGGGAATCAGTTATGAACTCAGTTTGCGCTACACCCAGCTCAAGCCCGACCAGGGCGCCCTCGCAGGCCTGGTTCACCAGATTGGCGTCCTGCCGATTCTGATCTATGCCGAAGAGCACAACGAGCTGCTCTCCGATCCTGTGTGCCTGAACTATGTGATCGACCAGATTCACCCGGTACTGGGTGACAAGATTCTCAGTAGCTGGGAGTTTCCCGAACAACTGGTGAAACTGCCTGGACAGGTTCTGGATCTGGACCGCTGCAGCGACCGCATCGACTACGTCGACATCGTCCAGATCGCCCGGGCCCTGAGCGCGGGCAGCAGCAAGGCGCGGCCATTGGCGGCACTGCCTGCTTACCGTCACCTCGGGCTGCCTACCGGCACTGAACTGGTCGCCAGTGACCTGCTCTACGCCCGCTCGATGTTTCGTTAATCGACGGTAAAGCTGACCCGCACTTTCAAGCCGCCCCGCTCACCGTCGTGCAGACTGATCTGTGCCAGGTGTGCGCGGCAGATCTCGCCGACAATCGCCAGCCCCAGGCCAGTACCCTGGGCACTACGCCGATAAAAACGCTCGAAGACTCGCTCGCGCTCATTCTCGGGAATACCCGGGCCATCGTCCTCGACTTCAAGCACGCCTGGCGCATAGACCCGCAAAATCACATTGCCACCTTCGGGCGTGTGAGCCAACGCGTTGTCGACCAGGTTGCTGAGCAATTCGTTGAGCAAAGTCGGCTCGCCACGCACATACACAGGCGCTTGCGCCTCCAGCGCCAACGCCACACCTCGGGCATAGGCCAACGGTGCCATGGCCATGCCCAGTTCACGAGCCAGCTGGCTCAGGTCGAGCAATTGCGCGCCCCCTTCAGCAATGGCCCGCGCGCCGTTTTCGACCCGTGCCAGGGATAACAATTGGTTGGCCAGGTGCGTCAGGCGGTCGGTACCCTGGGCCGCAGATTCCAGGGTGTCGCGCCACACCTGCGGCTCATTCGAGCGCAGCCCCAGTTCGACCCTGGCCTTGAGGGCTGCCAAGGGCGTACGCAGTTCATGGGCGGCCTCGGCAATGAATTGTGCCTGACGCTCGAACTGACCGCGCAGGCGCTCGGTAAAGTGGTTCAGCGCGCGCACCAGCGGGCTCAGTTCGCGCTGCACCTCGACCAGCGGCAAGGCCCGCAGGTCGTCGGGCTGGCGCTCTTCCACGGCACTGCGCAAGCGCTCCAGCGGCCGCAACGCAGCGCTTACGGCAAACCACACGAGCATCAGCGCACCAATTGCCAGCATGCCAAGGCGCAACAGGGTATCGGCCATCAGGCTACGAGCCATGCGCACTCGCGCCTCTTCGGTTTCGGCGACGCGGATCTCGGCCATGCCGTTCATGTTCGGCTCGGAAACGGCCTTGAGCAGGCTGACCACGCGTACGTCCTGCCCCAGGTAGCGCGCGTCGTAGAAGCGCGCCAGGGCCGGGTAGTCATCGGTGCGCGGCGTACCCGGCGGTGGTGCGGGCAAATTTTCGTAGCCGGAAATCAGCCGTTGGTGAATGTCATTGACCTGGTAATAGATGCGCCCGGCGCTGTCGTAGGCAAAGGTGTCCAGGGCCACATAGGGCACATCGGCGCTGAGGGTGCCGTCACGCTGGGACAAGCCGGCGGCAATGGTCCGCGCCGAGGCCAGCAAGGTGCGGTCGTAGGCGGTGTCGGCGGCTTCACGACCGTTCCAGTAGGCGCTCATACCGCTGGCCAGCATCAACACCACCAGCAGCAGGGCCAGGTTCCATACCAGCCGCCCGCGCAGGCTGCCGATGTCACGCATCGCGATGCTCGAGCAGGTAGCCGAGCCCCCTGAAGGTGACAATAGCCACGGCATGGCCATCGAGTTTCTTGCGCAGGCGATGGATATAGATCTCGATGGCATCAGCACTGGCTTCTTCATCCAGGCCAAACACCTGGGCGGCCACCTGCTCCTTGCTCATCACCCGTCCCGGACGGGCGATCAGCGCTTCGAGCACGGCCTGCTCACGGGAGGTCAGGGTCAGCAGCTCATCACCGAGGGTGAAACGTCGGGTATCGAGGTCGTAGACCAGCGGCCCACAACGTTGCTGGCGCTCACCACCGAGTACGCTGCGGCGCAACAGGGCCTTGACCCGCGCTTCAAGCTCGGTCAGTTCGAATGGCTTGGCCAGGTAGTCGTCAGCGCCCAGGTTCAGGCCGTGCACCCGATCCTTGACGTCACTGCGGGCGGTCAGCATCAGCACCGGCACCGTCTTGCCACGGGCGCGCAGGCGCGCCAGTACCTCGAAACCATCCATGCGCGGCAAGCCCACATCGAGCACTACCACGGCATATTCCTCGCTGGCCAGGGCCAGGTCGGCGGCCACGCCATCGTGCAGTACATCCACCGTAAGGCCGGTGCTCTTGAGGGCCTGGGCCACGCTCTCAGCCAGCTGCAGATGGTCTTCGACGAGCAGCACACGCATCGTTTTCTCCCCGGTCGCGTCGCGGTCAATGGCGCGGAGTGTACAGCCGACAGCCCGCCTGTGAAGCCTTGGTAACAATGAAAAACTATTGAAAGGTTAGCGAAAGGTTAAAGCCCTAGCATCCACTCACGGCTCACTCTGCTTGCCGTACAACCGAGCCTTCAGGCTCGAACTAATAAGAACAATAACGGAGTTACTCGACGATGCTGTCTACGCAGCCACAGGCGTTCGCGCCCACCCGCCGTTTGCCTTCCCGCCAGTCCGCAGTTGCCAGTGCCCTCGCCCTTGCCGGCGTTGCTCCACTGAGCCAGGCCGCCTTCTTTGAAGACAGCAAGGCGACCTTCGAAACCCGCAACATGTATTTCAACCGCGACTTTCGCGACGGCACCAGCGCTCAACAGTCCAAGCGTGACGAGTGGGCCCAGGGCTTCATGCTCAACTTCGAGTCTGGCTATACCGACGGCACTGTGGGCTTTGGCCTGGATGCGCTGGGGATGCTCGGTATCAAGCTCGACTCCAGCCCCGATCGTACCGGTAGCGGTCTACTGCCCACTCACGATGATGGCCGCGCCGCCGACGAGTATTCCAAGCTCGGCCTGACCGGCAAGGTGAAGATCTCGGCCACCGAACTGAAAGTCGGCACCCTGATCCCGGAACTGCCGACCCTGCAGCCCAACGACGGTCGCATCCTGCCGCAGACCTTTGAAGGCGGCCTGCTGACCTCCGGCGAAATCAAGAACCTGACGTTCACCGGTGGACGCCTGGAGAAAGCCAAGGACCGCGACAGCACCGACAATCAGGACATCGCCCTCAACAACAAGAACAGCCGCTTTCTCGGCACCGTAGCCGGCAACCATTTCGACATGGCCGGCCTCGACTACAAGTTCACCGACAAGATCACCGGCAGCTACCACTGGGCACAGCTCGATGATGTCTATCGCCAGCACTTTGTCGGCATGCTCGCCACCCAACCGTGGGGTCCCGGTACCTTCGGCGCCGACCTGCGCATGGCGTTCAGCGACGACCAGGGCCAGGCCCGCGGCGGCAACATCGACAACACCGCGCTGAACGGCATGCTCAGCTACGGCATCATCGGCCACAAGTTCAGCGCCGGTTACCAGCACCTGTCGGGTGACACCGCCTTCCCTTACGTCGACGGTGCCGACCCGTACCTGGTCAACTTCGTCCAGATCAACGACTTCGCCGGTGCTGACGAGCGTTCCTGGCAAGCCCGCTATGACTATGACTTCGCCAAACTGGGAATTCCCGGCCTGACCTTCATGACCCGCTACATCAGCGGCGATAATGTCAGCCTGGCCAATGGCGGTGAAGGCAAGGAATGGGAACGCAACACCGAGTTCAAGTATGTGGTGCAAAGTGGCGCCCTGAAAAACGTCGCCGTGCGCCTGCGCAACGCCACCTTCCGCTCGAACTTCGCCCGCGACGCGGACGAGGTGCGACTGCTGGTGAGCTACAGCCTTGCATTGTGGTAATCCCCGATAACAATAATGCTCACGGAGATAGACGATGACCTTTTCACTGCGCCGCATTGCCCTTGCCACCGCCTGCCTGATGCTTGCCGGCCAAGCCCTGGCAGCCGAACCAAAACGTCCTGAATGCATTGCCCCCGCCTCCCCCGGCGGCGGCTTCGACCTGACCTGCAAGCTGGTGCAAAGCGCCCTGGTCAACGAGAAGCTGCTCAGTAAACCCATGCGCGTGACTTACATGCCTGGCGGCGTCGGCGCGGTCGCCTACAACGCCGTGGTCGCCCAGCGCCCGGCCGACGCCGGGACCCTGGTGGCCTGGTCGAGTGGCTCGCTGCTCAACCTGGCCCAGGGCAAGTTCGGCCGTTTCGACGAAAACGCCGTGCGCTGGCTGGCGGCGGTTGGCACCAGCTATGGCGCCATCGCAGTGAAAAACGACTCGCCCTACAAGACCCTTGATGACCTGGTTGCCGCGCTGAAAAAAGACCCGAGCAAAGTGGTCATCGGCTCCGGCGGCACCGTCGGCAGCCAGGACTGGATGCAGACCGCACTGATCGCCAAGGCCGCCGGCATCAACCCGCGCGACCTGCGTTATGTCGCCCTCGAAGGCGGTGGCGAAATTGCCACGGCATTGCTGGGTGGGCATATCCAGGTGGGCAGTACCGACATCTCCGACTCCATGCCGCACATCCAGAGTGGTGACATGCGCCTGCTGGCAGTGTTCGCTGAAAAGCGTCTGGACGAGCCGTCAATGAAGAATATTCCTACCGCCAAAGAACAGGGTTACGACATCGTTTGGCCAGTGGTACGCGGCTTCTATGTGGGGCCGAAAGTCACCGATGAACAGTACAACTGGTGGAAAGAATCGTTCGACAAGCTGCTGGCCTCGGAAGAATTCGCCAAGTTGCGCGACCAGCGCGAACTGTTCCCCTTTGCCATGACCGGTGCAGAGCTGGACACCTACGTGAAGAAACAGGTGGCTGACTACAAGGCCCTGGCCAAGGAATTCGGGCTGATTCAGTAAGCCTCTTCCCTTTCGAACAGCATCGCGGGACAAGCCCGCTCCCACTGACACGGCACCAACCTGTGGGAGCGGGCTTGCCCCGCGAAAAGAGGATTCCCCGATGATCCTGCAACGCGTCTTTGCCCTGTTTCTACTGGCGCTCTGCGCCGCCCTGACGGTAATGGCCTGGCCCTACCAGGCAGCGATTTCCTATGAACCAGTTGGCCCACGGGCCTACCCCTTGTTAATGCTCGGGCTGATGGCCACCGGTCTCTTGTACCTGGTGTTCCGTCCGACCCCCATCGTACGCAAGGACGATGAACCTGAACTCGACCGCGAAACCCTGAACAAAATCGCCCTGTGCGTGGGCCTGCTGCTGGTGTTCGCCGCCACCTTCGAACCCCTCGGTTTCATTGTCAGCGGCATCCTGATCGGTGTGCCCATGGCCCGGTTGTACGGTGGGCGCTGGGTGCCCAGCGTGGTGATCATCAGCCTGTTGACCCTGTTCCTGTACTGGTTGTTCGACCGCGTCATGGATGTCCCTCTGCCCCTCGGCCTGCTCGACGTTCTGGAGAATTGACATGGATACCCTCAGTTATCTGAGCCAGGGCTTCGGCGTCGCCCTGACCCCCTACAACCTGGTCACCGCCCTGTCCGGTACCCTCATCGGCACCATCGTTGGCCTGTTACCGGGCCTGGGCCCGATCAATGGCGTGGCCTTGCTGATCCCCATCGCCTTCGCCCTCGGCCTGCCACCGGAGTCGGCACTGATCCTGTTGGCCGCGGTGTACCTGGGGTGCGAATACGGCGGGCGAATCAGCTCGATCCTGCTCAACATTCCCGGTGAAGCCTCTACGGTCATGACCACCCTCGACGGCTACCCCATGGCACGCCAGGGCCTGGCGGGCGTGGCGCTGTCGTTGTCAGCCTGGAGCTCGTTCATTGGTGCATTCATCGCCACCTGCGGCATGGTGCTGTTCGCCCCGATTCTGGCGAAATGGGCGATAGCCTTCGGGCCCGCGGAATACTTCGTGCTGATGGTCTTTGCCATCGTCTGCCTCGGCGGCATGGCCGGTGACCGACCACTGAAAACCTTCATCGCAGCACTGATCGGCTTGTTCCTCTCCAGCGTCGGCATCGACGCCAACAGCGGCGTCTACCGCTTCACGGGCGACAGCGTGCATCTGGCAGACGGTATCCAGTTCGTGGTGCTGGTGCTGGGCCTGTTCTCGATCAGCGAAATCCTCCTGCTGCTGGAAAAGACCCACCACGGCCACGTCGCGGTGAAAGCCACTGGACGCATGTTGTTCAACTTCAAGGAAGCCGCCTCGGTCTTCGTGGTCAACCTGCGCTGCGGTGTCCTCGGTTTCATCATGGGCGTGCTGCCCGGTGCCGGTGCAACCCTGGCCAGTGCCGTAGCCTACATGACCGAAAAACGCATCGCCGGCCCCAGCGGTAAATTCGGCCAGGGCGACAAACGCGGTCTCGCCGCCCCGGAAACTGCCATCGGTGCCGAAGCCTGCGGTGCCCTGGTGCCGATGCTGACCCTCGGTGTGCCGGGATCGGGAACCACTGCGGTAATGATCGGCGCCCTGTCGCTGTACAACATCACCCCGGGCCCGATGCTGTTCGAACAGCAGCCGGATATCGTCTGGGGCCTGATCGCCTCGCTGTTCATCGCCAACATCATGCTGGTGATCCTCAACATCCCGATGATTCGTGTGTTCACCCGCATTCTTGCGGTACCGAACTGGGCACTGGTACCGGTGATTGCGATCATCACCGCGATCGGCGTCTATGCCGTGCATGCCACCACCTTCGACCTGTTCCTGATGATCGGTATCGGTATCTTCGGCTACATCCTGCGCAAGCTGGATTTCCCGCTGTCGCCAATCCTGCTCGGGTTCATTCTCGGCGGTTTGATGGAGCAGAACCTGCGCCGTGCGCTGTCGATCTCCAACGGTGCCCTGGAGATCCTCTGGTCCAGCCCGATCACTTTGAGTGTCTGGGGTCTGACCATCACCATGCTGCTGTTGCCGCTGCTGCGCATCTGGCGCAAACGCAGCCTCCAGCGCCGCGCCCTGGCCGATGTCTGAGCGGCCTTCACAGCTGTTCTGGGCCACAGGGCTGGTCGGCCTGGCAGGCGGGTTTCTCGCCAGCCAGGTCGGCTGGCCTTTGCCATGGATGGTCGGCTCGTTACTGGCGATCATCCTCGTACGCTGCCTGACACCCTGGCAACTGAGCGAGATCCCGGGCGGGCGTAAATGCGGTCAGTGGATTATCGGCATTGGCATCGGCCTGCACTTCACCCCGGCTGTGGTCGAGCAGGTGGCGAGCAATTTCGGCCTGATTTTCTGCGGTGCGTTGATCACCAGCGTGTCCAGCGTCGTCGGCATCTGGCTGTTGCGCCGTACCGGTGAAGACCGCGCTACCGCGTTTTTTTCCAGCATGCCGGGTGGCTCGGGAGAGATGGTCAACCTCGGTGCACGTAACGGCGCGGTGCTCAGTCAGGTCGCTGCCGCACAGAGCTTGCGGGTGCTGGCGGTGGTGCTGTGTGTGCCGGCGCTGTTCAAGTACCTGCTGGGTGACGGTGTGGCAATCACCCACGCCGGCAGTGTCAGTTGGGGATGGCTGGCACTGATCTGTCCGTTGGGGATTGCCATGGCATGGCTATGGCAGCGACTGAAGCAGCCCAATCCCTGGTTGTTCGGGCCCTTGCTGATCGCCGCTGTCGTCAGCGTCGGTGGCGATTTGCGCATCGCCTTGCCGGACGGCGCCAGCCAGATCGGCCAATGGTTGATCGGCAGTGGGCTGGGCTGTCATTTCAATCGGGCGTTCTTTCGCCGGGCGCCGTCCTTCCTGGGTCGCACCTTGATTGCCACTGCCCTGAGCATGTTGATTGCGGGTGCTGCGGCCTGGATCTTGAGCCACCTGACGCAACTGGACCTGCGCTCGCTTACCCTGGGCATGATGCCTGGTGGCATCGCGGAAATGAGCCTGACCGCCGAAACCTTGCAGTTATCCGTACCTTTGGTGACGGCGCTGCAGGTGATGCGCTTGCTGTTCGTGCTGTTTCTGGCCGAGCCGCTGTTTCGCCATTGGGTGGGTGAACGCTCGACAGCCGGGCCGTGGGAGCGGGGGGGGTCCACACGTTCGCTACCAACCAACCGCCGCCGCCACCCGGCACAAAA
>NZ_JBMOWO010000037.1:0-41597 GCF_049310525.1 Pseudomonas sp. GZD-222 | reverse complement strand
GGTGTTTCCCCGGGGGGGGAAGGCAGCCGTTAGGGGGGGGTCGGGGACAAACCCCGCTCCTACCGGGGGTTACAGCGCAGGCAATGCCCACTCCACCGGCGTCAGGCCATGCTGCTCGAGGAATTTGTTGGTGCGGCTGAAATGCCCACAGCCGAGGAATCCACGATAGGCCGACAACGGCGACGGGTGAACGGACTTGAGCACCAGGTGTTTGGTGCCATCAATCAGCTTCTGCTTGCTCTGTGCGTGGGCGCCCCAGAGCAGGAACACGGTGTTCGGCTGATGTTCGCTGACCAGTTCGATAACGCGGTCGGTGAAGAACTCCCAGCCCTTCTTGGCATGGGAGGCAGCATTGGCCCGCTCCACGGTCATGGTGGTGTTGAGTAGCAACACGCCCTGGTCCGCCCAGTGCTGCAGGCAGCCATGCTTGGGGATCTCGATGTTCAGGTCGCGGTGCAATTCCTTGTAGATATTGACCAGCGAGGGTGGCGTGGCGATACCCGGCTGCACGGAAAAGCACAGGCCGTGCGCCTGCCCCGGGCCGTGGTACGGATCCTGGCCGAGGATCACCACTTTCACCTGATCCAGTGGCGTGGAATTGAGCGCGTTGAAAATCAGCGGGCCCGGCGGGTAAATCTCTTTGCCCGCCGCATATTCCTGGCGCAGGAATTCACGCAATTGCTGCATGTAAGGCTGGTCGAATTCAGCGCGCAACGCTTCTTTCCAGCTCGGTTCAAGTTTGATGCGGTCGTCGTCAGTCATGGGGCCATCCGTAAACAATGGCGCGACACTAGGAAAGCTGTCGGTGCTTGTCAATCGATCCGACCGGCGACCGGCAGTTTCGCCGACAGCGGCCATACTTGTGCGGATCAGACAAACGAGGTCGCTCATGGCCGTACAGTGCGAAGAACTCACCGGCGTCGACGGTGCCCGCATCGGCATCGCCACCCTGGACGCCGCCAAGGCCCTGAATGCCTTGTCGTTACCGATGATCGAAGTGCTCGACCAGCAACTGGCCCAGTGGGCCGACAACCCTGAGATCGTCTGCGTATTGCTGCGTGGCACGGGTGCCAAGGCGTTTTGCGCTGGCGGTGATGTGCGCAGCCTGGTGCAGGCGTGCCGCAATCATCCGGGTGAGGTACCGCCTTTGGCCGCACATTTTTTCGCTGCCGAGTATCGCCTGGATTACCGCCTGCATACCTACCCCAAACCGGTGCTGTGCTGGGGCCACGGCCATGTACTGGGCGGTGGCATGGGTCTGTTGCAGGGGGCCGGCGTGCGCATTGTGACCCCGAGCAGCCGCCTGGCCATGCCCGAAATCAGCATTGGCTTGTATCCAGACGTAGGCGCCAGCTGGTTTCTCGCCCGCCTGCCAGGAAAACTCGGCCTGTTTCTGGGCATGACCGGCGCCGGCCTGAATGCCCGCGATGCCCTGGACCTTGGCCTGGCTGATCGCCTGCTGGGAGAAAACCAGCAGGAAGAGTTGATCGATGACCTGCTGCAGCTGAACTGGCAGGAACAGACCGCCCTGCAATTGAACAGCCTGCTCAAGGCCCAGCAGCACCGCGCTCAGGGCGAAATGCCGGAAGCCCAGTGGTTGCCGCGACGCCAGCAGATCGATGCGCTGCTCGATGTCGCCAACCCGGTGTGTGCCTGGCGGGCGATCGCTGCGCTGCACAAGCACCCCGACCCGCTGCTGGCCAAAGCGGCACAAACCCTGCGAGAAGGCTGCCCGCTGACCGCTCATCTGGTCTGGCAGCAGATTCAACGGGCACGCCACCTGTCACTGGCTCAGGTATTCCAGATGGAATACACCATGAGCCTCAATTGTTGTCGGCACCCGGAATTCAGTGAAGGTGTACGCGCGCGCCTGATTGACAAGGATCAGCAGCCGCGCTGGCACTGGGCGGATATCGCCAAGGTGCCAGCGGCAGTTATCAATGCGCACTTTGCCAAAGCCTGGGAAGGCCGCCATCCGCTGGCGGACCTGGCCTGAATGGCTTAGCGATGCCAGTTGCCGTCTCGCCGGCCATCACCGTTGCGGTCGTGGCGAGAAGGTCCCTGGCGATAACGGTCATGCCCACGCCCCGGATAAGGCTTGTAGTAACGATCCGGCGCCGAACGGTAATAGTGCGGCGTTGCGCGGTTGTAATGAGGCGTTGAGCGGTAATACTGCGGGGGCGGCGAATAATATCGCGGTTGTGGCACCACGTAGTAACCACGGTTGTATTGATAGCCAGGCTGGTAATAGCCCGGATAACCATAACGGTCAGCGCTATAGACTTCGGTGCGATGGTAGTAACCGTTACCTCCGTAAGGGACACACGCGGTGGTCAGCAAACTCAGCACTGCAATCAGCAAAAGTCGGCGATACATAGCGGCCTCCCGGACCGCGAAACTGCCCATCCCAGCGGCGCTGGTCGGCGTCGATCGGCAAGCGTTCATCGACACAGATTAAGACCCTGCAAAGCCGATCCGGTGCCCTCGCCGCAATAAATTGATACAAGGCCGATACCCTTGATATTTGTCCAGTTATTTTCCGGCCGTACCACTAGAATGAACGGCATTGGCCTACATCAAGGGACTGTCAATTGCCTCGCTCCGCCCTGTTTTCGCAGCGCTCGCTAATTCTGACCTTGCTGTTGTTGCTGGGCTGCGGCTTTCTGGCCACATCGCTGCTGAGCTATTTCGCCTCACGCAGTTCGATCCGTGAAAGCATCGTCAACACCGAACTGCCGCTCACCTCCGACACGGTCTACTCGGAAATCCAGAAGGACCTGGTACGACCAATCCTGATCTCCTCGATGATGGCTCACGACACCTTCCTGCGGGACTGGGCCCTGGCGGGAGAACGCGACCCGGCGCAAATCTCCCGTTACCTCAACGAAGTCATGGATCAATACCGTGCCTACACCGCCTTTTTCGTCTCCAGCGCCACCGGCAATTATTACCAGGCGCAAGTGGGTGTGCTGAAGAAAATCGACCCGCAGGAACCACGCGACACCTGGTACTACCGGGTACGGGACATGGACGCCCCCTACGAAATCAACGTCGACCTGGACATGGCCAACCAGGACAAGCTCACGGTGTTCATCAACTACCGGGTGTTCGACTACAACGACAAATTCATCGGCGTCGCCGGTATCGGCCTCACCGTCGAAGCAGTGGTACGCCTGATCGATGACTACCAACAGCGCTACCAGCGCCAGGTGTACTTCGTTGACCCGCAAGGCAATGTGGTCCTGACCGGGTCCAAAGGCGGCGCCCACGGCGCGCGCACCGGGCAATCCCTGCGTGAGCTGGACGGTCTGCGCGAACTGCTCAAGCAGATGCCCAAACCGGTCAGCGGCAGCCATGAGTACCTGAGCAGCGACGGCCACAGTCACTTTCTCAATGTGCGCCTGGTACCGGAGCTGAACTGGTACCTGTTCGTCGATAAACGTGAAGACGGTGCCCTCGACAACATCCGCCAGTCGCTCTACCTGAACCTGGTGATCTGTACCATCATCGGCCTGGTGGTGCTGTCGCTGCTCAATGCCATGGTCAAGCGCCATCAGGACAACATTGAAACCCTGGCCACCCGCGACAGCCTCACCGGCCTGCCCAACCGCCGTGGCTTCGACCTGCTGGCCGCCCAGGCCCTGCATGAAGCCCAGCGCGAGCCCAAGCCACTGGTCGCACTGCTGATCGACCTGGATCACTTCAAGCAACTCAACGACACCCACGGTCACCTGGCCGGCGACGAAGTGCTGCGTCAGTTCGCCCACGTCCTGGAAAACAGCCTGCGCCAAGCGGATATCATCTGCCGCTGGGGTGGCGAGGAATTCATCGTGCTGCTCAAGGACGCCGACGGCGTACAGGCTCAAGAGGTGGCAGAAAAGATCCGCCTGCACACTGAGCAACGCGATTTCAGCTTCGCCGACATAGTGATCAGATTGACCACCAGCATCGGCTTGAGCAGCCTGCAACCTGAGGATACCCTGCACAGTCTGATCGCCCGCGCCGATCACGCGCTGTACCGCGCCAAGCAAAGTGGACGCAACCGCGTCTGCGTGGAAATGCCCAGGTCCGACCATGAATGATCCCCGACGCTGCCCCGCCTGTGGCGCCAGCAACCGCTGCAGCCTCGCCGATCCCCGAACGGCGGCCCAAGCGTGCTGGTGCTACAGCGTCAACATCGCCCCTGAAGTGCTCGAGGCATTGCCCGCCGAGCAGCGCAACAAGACCTGCCTGTGCCCTGCCTGCGCCCAGGTGCTGGAACAACTGGAAGCGGCAAAGGCCTCTTCCAGCGGTTAAACTGCAACGCCCTGCTCCTGGCTTTGTATGCGTCTCGATCGATTCCTCAGCAACCTGCCCTGCTTCAACCGTCAGCAAGTACGGGTGCTGCTGGCAGAGCGGCGGGTGCGTGTGGACGGCTACTGCGTGAGTGACCCGCGCCTGGAGGTGCGGGAGTTCAGCCGTATCGAGGTGGATGAGCAACTGCTGCAAGCCGGACGCCCGGCACGCTACCTGATGTTGCACAAGCCCCAAGGCTGCGTCAGCGCCACCCAGGACCCCGAGCACCGCACTGTCCTGGACCTGATCGATGAGCCGGACAAGCACGAACTGCACATCGCCGGACGCCTGGACTACAACACCACCGGCCTGATGCTGCTGACCAATGACGGTCAGTGGTCACGGCGCCTGACCCAGCCGCAAACCAAACTGCCGAAGATCTATTACGTCGAGACCGAGCAGGTTATCGAGCCGTACTACATCGAGAAATTTCGCCAGGGCTTCTACTTCGCCTTCGAAGACCTCACCACCCTGCCCGCCGAACTGACAATGCTTGGCCCGCGCAGTGCGCGCCTGAGCATCGTCGAAGGCCGCTACCACCAAATCAAGCGCATGTTCGGCCACTACGACAACAAGGTCCTGCGCCTGCACCGCGAAGCCATGGGCCCGCTGCACCTGGACCCGGGCTTGCGTCCTGGCGAGTACCGAGCCCTCTATCCCGAGGAAATCCTGGCGATCTGAGGCGACGACCGCCTGGCGGAAAGATTTCGTCAATTTCCCCAAAGGCACTTGCGGGTTAGTCCGTCGCCTGCTTGAATCCAATCGTCGGTCTGCATGTGACTCATCAGTCACGTTCGTAGTCCAAGACACCTTTTTGCTGGCTACCTGTGCCTCGAAGCACCGGAGTCCTGCAGATTGCCCACCTAGAACAATACCCGTCGACCAGCGTAACAGGATCGACAAGGGCCCTCGGTTTCTCTTCAAGGCGTATGCCTACCTGTCATAAAGAACGCGCATCCTTGCATGTGCGAACACCCTTTTTGCGCCAGGAGTCGACGACATGAGGCCAGAAACTGCTGTGCTTGATATACAAGGTCAGTATCGGGTTTACACGGAGTTCTATCGCGCAGACGCCGCTGAGAAGACGATCATCCTGATCAATGGTTCGCTGGCCACGACGGCCTCGTTTGCCCAGACAGTGCGCAGCCTGCATCCGCAATTCAACGTGGTGCTCTACGATCAGCCCTACGCGGGCAAGTCCAAGGCGCACAACCGCCACGAGCGGCTGCTGACCAAGGAAACCGAAGGGCAAATCCTCCTGGAGCTGATCGAGCACTTCGCCGCCGATCACGTGATGTCGTTCTCCTGGGGCGGCGCCTGCACCCTGCTGGCTCTGGCGCACAAGCCGCGGCGCATCGAAAAGGCGGTGGTCAGCTCGTTCTCGCCGGTGATCAACGAGCCGATGCGCGACTACCTCGAACGCGGCTGCCAGTACCTCAGTGCCTGTGACCGTTACCAGGTGGGCAACCTGGTCAACGATACCATCGGCAAGCACCTGCCGTCGTTGTTCAAGCGCTTCAACTACCGGCACGTCAGCAGCCTGGACAATCACGAATACGCGCAAATGCACTTTCACATCAACCAGGTGCTTGATCACGACCTCGACAACGCTCTGCGCTCCGCCCGCGTGATCGACATTCCGGTGCTGTTCATGAACGGCGAGTGGGACGAATACACCACCATGGATGACGCCCGGCAGTTCAGCCAGCACGTGCGCAACAGCCATTTCCGCGAGATCCGCGCCACGGGCCACTTCCTCGACATGGAACACAAGTCGGCCTGCAATGAAACACGTGACGCCTTGTTGAGTTTCCTCAAACCCGTTACCCGCGAATCCCGCGTACGTTATCAACACGTTCAGGATCACCATGCACTGGCGATCTGAGCACCCAGGCTGGCGGTAGCGCAGCCTCCTGCATCAGCAGCCCGAACGGGCAGAAGGGAGATGCGGGAACTCGCGCTACCGGCCACCGACCCAGGCTTTTTTGCACGCCGAGGCTTCAAATCGCACTGTACTTCTGGTACAAAGTCAGCCCTGCAAGCGGGTGTCGTATAATGGCATTACTCCAGCTTCCCAAGCTGATAACGAGGGTTCGATTCCCTTCACCCGCTCCATACGCTTCAAGGCTTTCAGCCTGAACATCCCTGCCCTAATTCCAGGGCGACAAAACCTTCGACTCACTTCCCGCTGATCACCCGCGTCCACAGCCGGGTACTCAAACGCATGCCCGCCGGTGACAAGGTCTTGATAGGGAACAGTGAGTCGAGCACCGAAGACGGTGGATAGATCGCCGGGTTGTCGCGCAATTCAGGCGTGATGTATTCCAGCGCGGCGGCATTGCCGTTGGGGTACTTCACCGCGTTGCTGATGTTGGCGATCACCTTCGGCTCAAGCAGGTAATTGAGGTAGGCATAGGCGTTTTCCAGGTGCGGCGCGCCTTTAGGGATCACCACCATATCGACGGCCACCGTGGAGCCTTCGCGCGGGATGCTGTAGCCGATGTGCACACCATTACTCGCCTGCTGTGCACTGCTCATAGCTTGCAGCACATCGCCGCTGAAGCCGATGGCCACGCAGATGTTGCCGTTGGCCAGGTCGCTGACGTACTTCGACTGATGGAAGTAGCTGATGTAGGGACGAATCTTCATCAACGCCGCTTCGGCCTGCTTCAGGTCTTCAGGATCCTGACTGTGCGGATCCAGGCCCAGGGTCTTGAGGGTGATGGAGACGATCTGGGTCGGGTTGTCGAGAAACGCCACGCCGCACTGGCTGAGCTTCTCGATGTTCTCCGGTTTGAAGAGCATCTCCCAGGACTGGGTCACGTCGGTGCTACCGAAGATCGCCTTGACCTTGTCAACGTTGTAGCCGATGCCGGTTGTCACCCACATGTAGGGAATCGCATAGCGGTTACCCGGGTCGCTGGCTTCGAGGATTTTCATCAGTTTGGGATCGAGGTTGTTCCAGTTCGGTAACTTGCTGCGATCCAGCTCCTGAATCGCCCCGGCCTTGATCAGGCGCGGCAGGAAGTGGTTGGACGGACTGGCCAGGTCATAGCCACTGCTGCCGGTCATCAGCTTGGCCTCGGTGGTCTCGTTGCTGTCGATCAGGTCGTAGGTGGTCTGGATCTGGGTGCGCCGGGTGAACTCGCTCAGGGTGTCGTCGGCGATATAGCCGCTCCAGTTGGCAATGTTGACGGCTTCCGCCGCCTGAGCCGTCGCGGTCAGCAACGCCATCGACAACAGGGTCATGCAGGTGCGTTTGAACATGGGGTGCCTCTCTTGTTTTTGTTGCGGCGTGTGCGCCGAAGGTTTCAACGTTCGTTGCGGGCCCGCCAGACTTCCCAGGCCATGCGGGCTTTGGCGCCGATATCGAAGAACGGCCTGGGTGGCAAATAGCCCGGCGTGGCTTGGCCGAGAACATCGCTGAGCAAGTCCGAGTCGGCGCCAATCGCCATCTCGACCAGCAAGCGCCCCCACAAGGTGCCCCGGGCGACGCCAGAACCGTTGCAGCCGGCGACTGTATGCAGGCCGTCAGCGACCCTGGCAAAGTACGGTTCACCAGAGCGGGTGCCGCTCAGATGGCCGGTCCAGGTGTACTCAAGGTCTTTTGCGGTGATGCCGGGAAAGCGCTTTTGCAGGCCGAGCAGGTGCTCGCGCTGGCGCACCGCCAGCCCTCGGGCATCAATGTCGTGCTGGCGGTACTCGACCGTGTTGCGAATCAACAACCGACGCCCCGGCAGCAAACGCAGGGTGCAACCGCCAGGCAAGGTAGAGAGCACGCCCCAACCTTGGTCGTCGAACAGTTGCTGCCAGCGGTCTTCCGTCAGCGGGCGGGTGATACTCGCGCTCAGTTCCAGCGGGAAGGTGCCGCTGCGCTGCACCCCTACCCTGGACAGGAAGGCACCGACACAGACCAGTACCTGTTTCGCCTGCACTTCGCCGCCGTCTGTGCGTGCTGTCCAGCCCTTGCCTGGCACGCGTTGCAGGTCGGTCACGGCGCTGTTTTCATAGACTTCCACTTGTGCAGGCAGGCTGTCGGCCAGTCC
The DNA here is from genome assembly GCF_049310525.1 of Pseudomonas sp. GZD-222. Classification (NCBI taxonomy): domain Bacteria; kingdom Pseudomonadati; phylum Pseudomonadota; class Gammaproteobacteria; order Pseudomonadales; family Pseudomonadaceae; genus Pseudomonas; species Pseudomonas sp. GZD-222. Next base: position 33,216 of record NZ_JBMOWO010000037.1, on the reverse strand, counting down.
TTTTACATAGCGCGCAGGCTGCAGCAGCCCATTACCGCCAGCGCAGAGAATGGCTCGACTGTAAAACGCTGTACCCAGGCGCGGCTTGAGCTCGCCGGCGTCAAGGAAACGCGCCTGTGCGCCAACAGCCTTCAGCGTCTCCAGGGTCTGTTCGACAGCGTCAAGGTGAGCGGGCTCGTGCACGGCAAAGTGGTAGCCGTCATCTCTGAGTTCGCATTCGATACCCAGTTCGGCGATACGCTGGCGAACCTCAAGACCCGCCGCAACGCCAATCCGCGAAGCGACCTGGTAGGCTGAAAACCCCGGAGTACCGAGCAGTTCGCCGGCACCAGGCAGCTCGTGGCTGACCACGAAGCCCGAATTACGCGCAGAGGCACCTTGGGCAACACGCTGGCGATCGAGCAAGGCAATGCGCTGCGAAGGAAAACGGTTGGCCAGGGTATGCGCGGCAGAAAGGCCGGTGATGCCTGCGCCGATGATCAGCCAGTCGACTTTTTGGCTGCCATCGAGCCGCGGCTTCAGTGCGGATTCACCGGCCAGTGCAATCCAGCCACAGTGGTTGTTCATTGTCTGTCACTCCTTCACAATCAATGCGCAGGAGTTATTGGCAATAACCCGTTGATGCGCCGTATGCACCTTTAATTTAAGGGCATATGGGCATTGACTCTAACGCTAAAAAATCATCCACCCATTCGGAAAAAGCATGGATAAAATGCTCCGTGTGCCCTCCTTGCAGGCGCTGCAAACAATGGTTCGGGTGGCCGACACCAGTAACTTCACCGAAGCCGCGCGGCAGTTGCACCTGACGCAGAGCGCCATTAGTCGCCAGGTCCAGCAACTCGAAGAGCATTACCAGACCACCCTGTTCGAGCGCACCAGCCGCAAGGTGGCCCTCACCGCCCACGGTCGCGAGGTCTATGAAGTCGCGCGGGAGATGCTGAAGTCACTGCAAGCGCTGGAACAACGCCTGGCACCGGCGCCACTCGATCGTCCCTTTCGTATCCGCGTTTTTGTATCACTGGCCGTGCGCTGGCTGCTGCCCAGGTTGAGCTCGTTCTACACCGTAAATCCCGGTCTATGCCTGTCGATCGAGACCGTCAGTGGCGAACTGGTCGACACCGGCGGCGACTGCGATGCCTATGTGCTGTATCTGCCCGATGGGCTGGACGAACGTCCACTGACTCTGTTGTTCGAGGAGTACCTGATCCCGGTCTGCGCGCCGACCTTCGGTGATGGTCGGACACCTCCACGTGCGCTCGACGAGCTTGAACAGTACGCCCTGATCCACGGATCCACCCGCCGGCATGAGTGGACGGTTTGGCTGCAGGCACAGCAGGACCAGACTGAGCGCAGCTTCAAGCATATAATGTTCAACCTCGACGACCTGGCTCTGGATGCTGCAAGCCGCGGCCTGGGTGTCGCCATGACGGACAGGATGCTGGCTCACGACGCACTGATGCGCGGCGACCTGATAGTCCCCTTCGGCGATACGCTGAAGACCGGCGCTGTGTATGCCCTGTGGTTGCGCGATAGCGGCATGACACACCCCGCCTGTCATGCAGTATTGAATTGGTTCGAGGAACAGATTGAACAGACCGCCACCTCGACCAGCGGTACGCTCACCCCACTGATCCAGCCTCGTCCCTGACGACCTCCGGCGCTGTATGATGGCAGACTCATGGCCCTGAGCCCGCAGTAACTGAAAGAGAACGCAATGACAATTTTTTTCCTAGGGTGGACCGCGCAGTACGAACAAAGGATGGTCCATCATCTGGCTGCTTCCCACGACGTAAAAATGCTGGTGGCTCCGAAGTGGATGAAGCGTGTCGGGCGCTATCTCAATTCATTCCGCAAAGGCCGCAGTCGTCCAACGCGAGGACATCACTGGCTGGCCGATCAGTTGATGAAGCTGCACAAGGTCAAACACGATGACATTCTGATCTGCAATGAAGGTCAATTCCGTCGTGGCCTCAACCCGGCAATAGTGGAACGTTTCAAAGGCTACAAGGTACTGATGGTCCGCGACCTGGTCACAGCGTCGTTCATTGATGCCCTGCGGCCGCGTTTCGACAAACTCTACAGCTTCGACAAGGCGCAATGCGAAATCTTCGGGCTGGACTACCTCAATCAGTTCTTCCCCTTCGGCTTCGACGAAGCGCTGCGTCTCTCCGAGCAGGCTAGCGACGATCGCGCTGCACCTGTTTGCTTCTTCCTCGGGCGAGACAAAGGGCGTACAGCGCTGGTGGAGTCAGTCGCCCAGGTACTTGAGAAAAGCGGCTGTCAGGTTGATTTCCATTTAGTACCCGACTCCACCTCGCTACCTGCGTCACGCTTCTACATCAATGATGTACTGCCATATGCAGAAAATATTCGCCGTTCCATGGCCGCCGACATACTGCTGGAAATCAATCAACCCGGTCAGGCCGGCATAACCCTGCGAACACTTGAAGCGGCTTATTTCAACAAGCGGCTGATCACCAATAACGCATCGGTCAAGACGCTGGATATCTATCGCCCTGAAAACATATATGTCATTGAAGAAACTGCCTTATGCGGGCTGGCGGACTTTCTCGGCGGACGGCCGGTGCGCCCGAGCCATGAGGCGCTGTATGGTTACAGCCCGGAGGCAATGATCCAGCACGTCATCCAGGACATGCGCCCGACACGCGCGCATAGCGCGTGACCAGCAGCACCTTTTGACCTGGCACCCAGCCCGAGGGCACGCAATGCGCTTTAATTAACGCTACTGCGTACTCTTCAGCATTGTTGCGACATTCTCGAAAGGACCCGTTCATGCTGCTCTCTCGCTGGCTCCCGGGCCTGGCCAATCTCCTGCAGTATCGCCGCGAGTGGCTCCATGCCGACCTGCAGGCCGGATTATCGGTGGCGGCGATCCAGATTCCGATCGCCATTGCCTATGCCCAGATTGTTGGCCTGCCGCCACAGTACGGGCTGTATGCGTGCATCTTGCCGATGATGGTCTATGCCCTGGTCGGCAGTTCGCGACAGTTGATGGTCGGCCCCGATGCAGCAACCTGCGCTATGGTCGCCGGCGCCATTGCGCCACTGGCGCTGGGTGATCCCGCGCGTTTAGCGCAGCTGTCCGTGATTGTCACCATACTGGTCGGCCTGATGCTGATTGGTGCAGGGCTGGCCCGCGCCGGCTTTATCGCCAGTTTCTTCTCACGCCCGATTCTGATCGGTTATCTCAACGGCATTGGCCTGAGCCTGCTGGCCGGCCAACTGGGCAAGGTGCTGGGCTTTCAGATCGAAGGTAACGGTTTCATTCTCAGCCTGATCAACCTGTTGCAGCGGCTGGGGGAAATCCACTGGGTGACGCTGAGCATCGGAGTGGTCGGCCTCGCCCTGCTGATCTGGCTACCGCGCCGCTTCCCGCGCTTGCCCGCCGCTTTGGTGACGGTTGTGGTCGCGACCCTGGTGGTCGGTGTGTTTGGCCTGGACCGCTTCGGCGTGGCGATTCTTGGCCCGGTACCAGCCGGCATGCCGGAGCTGGCCTGGCCGAAAACCAACCTTGAAGAGATGAAAAGCCTGCTGCGTGACGCCCTGGGTATCGCCACGGTGAGCTTCTGTAGCGCAATGCTCACCGCTCGCAGCTTTGCCGCCCGGCATGGCTATGCAATCAACGCCAACCACGAGTTCCTCGCCCTGGGCGTGACCAACATTGCCGCTGGGGTTTCCCAGGGCTTCGCCGTCAGCGGTGCCGACTCACGTACCGCCGTCAATGACATGGTCGGTGGCAAAAGCCAGTTGGTGGGCATTATTGCCGCGCTGGTGATCGCCCTGATCCTGCTTTTCTTCACCGCGCCCATGGCCTGGATCCCGCAGGCAGCCCTCGGCGCCGTGCTGCTGATGGCCGGATGGGGACTGATCGATGTGAAGTCGCTGGGCAAAATCTACAAGCTCAGCCGCTTCGAGTTCTGGCTGTGCGTACTGACCACCGTGGGAGTGCTGGGTGTCGGCGTCTTGCCGGGCATCATCATTGCCGTGACCCTGGCGATCCTGCGCTTGCTCTACAGCATCTACCAGCCCACCGATGCGGTGCTCGGCTGGGTGCCTGGTATTGAAGGCCAGGTGGATATCGAAGGGCACAAGGATGCCCGTACGGTCAAAGGCCTGGTGGTCTATCGCTTCGACGATGCGATCCTGTTCTTCAATGCCGACTATTTCAAAATGCGCCTGCTTGAAGCCGTACAGCGCGAAGTCGAGCCGCGGGCCGTGCTGTTCGACGCCGAGGCGGTCAGTTCCATTGATGTCAGCGGTATTGCCGCACTACGCGAGGTGCGTGAAACCCTTGAGGCGCGAGGTATTCACTTCGGCATTGCGCGGGCCCGGGGGCGTTTTCTGCGCATGCTGGTGCGCTCGGGGATAGCCCGGGAAATGGAGAACGGGATGTTGTACGGATCAGTGCGTTCGGGGATCCGCGCGTATCGCTTGTGGCGTAACCGCATGCGCAGGGAGGCGGCGCCTGACTGATCGCGGGGCAAGGCCCGCTGCCACCGAGCGGCTGGTCATGCCTGCTTTCAGAACTGCAGGTCAAGGCAGTTACCACGCAGCTTTTAGTGTACCTACAAAGCTGGCGGTTTCACCAAGAGTCATAGGGAATCCCGTACTTCTCAATGTAGGCTTTGGATTCTGGCTCCAATGGCAATGCATATTGACCGTTGCTCCGGCCTCCATCCGGGCCTTTCTTTACGACGCTGCCCTGTACTCGAGCTACATCAATAGCTGACAAGCACGGCCCCATGAGCCAGACCTTGGCAACACCACCCGGCGCCAGACCAACCGACAGCATCTTGCGGTAATCAGTTATCCACTTAGCATCGGCTTCGCAGAATGCCTTCTCACCCTTGAGCATCGCCTCTCGGATGGCCTCGGGGATAATGATGTAGGCCTCATAGGTTTGCGGCTCAGCCAGCGATTGCCAGCGCACGTAGATCAGGCGCGGAAGGTCCGCGCCCAATACTTGTTTGCCCGCACCAGCCCCCGGTCGCTGCGGCCAGCCTCGAGGATTGCCTTTGAGGTCTTTCGGAGTATTGATTGCGGCAATACCACTCATGGCGCGGCGAAAGGCGCGATCCTGTACGTCCACCGCATCGGCGGTTTCGATCCACACTTCCATGTAGTTGGGCGCAAACAAGCCCAGTCGCCACGAGTCGTAAGGCAGCCGGTGGGGACCGTTGGCGCAGCCTGCCAACCAGAACATCATCACCGCCAAGAGCAATGTTCTGGAACTACTCATTGGGGTGCTCCATGCGCTGGATCCCTGCGGCCGGGCGGTTGATAAATACAACATCCAACGCGCTGTTGTTCCAGCCCTTGGCGGCATTCCAGTGGGCCGAGAGGTGGATGTAGCGACGGCGTAACAGCGAGTATTCCTCGCTAGTCAGGGAGGTGTAGGGCTCCCCTAAGGCAAAGGCCTGCAATTTGGCGGCGATGGGTTGCAGCTCGACGGGTATTGCAAGCGCTGCGGTGCTGGGTATCACTTTGAACGCCACACCGGCGCGTACCCCCCATTCACGCATGATACGCAGGTATACCAGCGACAACTCGTTGCGCACCTGGCGCTGGCTGACGATCGCGGCGTATACACGTTTTTCGGCCTGGGTATCACGTTTACGCTGTTGGGTCTGCACCGACCAAGTAACGATGTCGAGCCCTTCGGGCGATACATAGGCCAGCCAGTGGCGTGACTCGTGACTGAAGCGTTGCTTGGTGCGCGCATAGGCCGCGGAGCGTTCATTAGGGAGGCCGTTGAATTCCACGCTGCTGTCGGGCTTGCTCAAGAGCAGCTTCTCGCGGGACAACGGCAAGTAGCCACCACCGATGTCCGAATGACAGCCGGGGAGCATGATGTCCTGTTCGGCCTGGGTCAGGGAGAAGTTGTGGCGATACTCATTGTCGGCCGCCAGATGAACCACTTTGCGGGCGATCCCCGGCGCGAGCCGCAGGTTGAGCCCCGGGTTGGCGGCATTGTGCGGGCTGAAATCGCGATTACGCAGCGACACGATGCCTGCTACCGTGTCGAACAGACCAATAAAGTTGAGGGCAAAGTCGCTGCGATGACGCCAGGCAAAATCGCTCGTCAATAACGGCGAGCCCGCAGCAAGTGAGCGGGCCAGCAAGCTGCCTGAGCCTTTGAGCAGATCGTTGGCACAGTGCCGTGCTGCGGCTGCGCCTCGGCTGAAGCCGAACAGATCCACTTCGATCCGGCGGACCTTGACCTGAGGGTTCGTTGCTCTGAATCGACGCAACTGCTCCATAACCAATGCCGGTGCTTGTTCAACCCGTGCAACAACACCAGTGCTCCCCTGCCCGGTCCCCTGGCTGTAGAGGGAGTCACCCAGCCCGCTGCTAGTACCGATACCTTCAAGGTAAACCTTGATATAAGCCTCCTCGGCTCCTGGCGGCAGTTGCTCCTCGGCCTGGTCCGGATAAAGGTTGTAGAGACGCGCAACATTACTAACGTCATTGCCATAACTGTTATCCGGCGAGTTGCCATCGCCGTCAAAACCAAAAGCCGCGCAGTGCTGGCGAATGTCCTCGGCGGTTTCCGTCGTCAGACCAACACTGGCGGCATAACAATCGGCAGTGGCGGCGCTGTTGGCCTGGTTGTTGCCGGTGCCGTCGAAGAACAGCCCCAGGCGCAGGACAATGCCAACCTCCTCCAGCTCCTCTTCTTCCTCCTCTTCTTCCAACGGACTGTCGACCACGGGCGGCGGGCGTGCTGCGAGTGGCATCGCCGTCACACCTGGCGAGGGGGAATGTGCCGTCGTGGGGGTAGCCTGCTCGGAGTGGTAGGTCGCGCTGTCCAGGGAAGGAATCAGCCTGGCCTGGCAAGGGCAACTGCTGATGCTGTCCAGGCTACCCGCTACACGTCTGCCGTGACTTTCAATGTACGAGATGCCGCCGAGGATTCGGTAAACACTGCCATCCTTGCCACAGGTAACCCGGTCGCCCTCGCGCACATGGTCGCGGCCAAACATGACGACGCGTTGGTCTGCTTCCAACACTGTGCCACCGCAGGTGGTTTTGTCGCCCAAACGAATGAAATGCCCTGTAGCCACTGAAATTCCCTCTCCAAAGTGTGCGGAATGCGCAGGTTATGGGTTGGGTGGTAGCCGGGTATGTCAGGCGTTTCCGAAAAGTGTTTCCAAAGCGATACCCGCATCAGGCTCAAGGGGTAAAAGTTCGGGTTCGTTCCAGTGGGTCTTGTTCCAAGATCTGCCGCAAAGCGGCAGAAAACCTAACGGTGCGATGTATCAGGGGAAGTCAGCAGCCTACTTTCTGGAGACACAACAACTAAAGCCCCTGATTACCCGCCCTTATGCCTGCCCTCAAGAACGAGGCATCAACCCCGGCAAGGCATGCATCAGCGCATTGACGGCAAAGCCAATGAACATCACTCCACAGGCACGGGTGATCCACAGTTCATAACGGGTGTAGAGCGTGCGCACGTGACGGGCGCCGACAATGGCGATGAGAATCACGTAAGCCAGCAGGCCGCCGAGAAAGCTCAAGGCAATCAGCGCCGGCAACATCGACCACTCCAGGGTTTCCGCGCGGCTGGAGATCAGCGCGGTAAAGGTCGCCACCGCCACCGGATAGGCCTTGGGGTTGGTCAGGCCGAAGACGATGCCGTGCCAGAATGGTTGGCGTACTGGTCCTTGCTCACCCTGGCCATTGCCCGGGCGGCTGCGCAGCGCGCGCAAGCCCAGCCAGAACAGATACAGACCGCTGAGCAGACCGAGGATGTCGAACACCGAGCTGCCGATCTGGCGGGCACCGACAATCGCCACCAGTGCCGTGCTGCACCAGAGCACATCCCCCAGCAAGTGACCGCAGAGAAACCCGGCACCCGCCTTGCGTCCGCGCGAGGCGCCGATGCCCAGCACCGCCAGCACGCCCGGCCCCGGGGTGATGCCATAGATAAATCCGGAAGCGAGCACGGCGAACAGCAACGAGAAGGTCATTGGCGATTGGATCCTGAGCGGTTGCGCAAAGGACGAAGTCTACGGTAGCCGCTGGCACCAGGCCAGATACTCAATAGTCATGGGCCTGAAGAATCTGCACCTCGCTCAACGCTGGCGGTCTGGCAAAATAACGCAACAACTGGCCGCTGCGATTGGTGAAAATGCCATCGACACCGGCCGCCATGACCTTGGCAAAGTCCACTTCCTCATCGACGGTGTACACGTGCACCAGCAGGCCTTTGTCGTGAGCCAGCTGGTTCATCCACGGCTGCACCAGGTCGGCATAGCTCTGCGCCCCGCCTGCGGTCAAGGCTGCCGAAGGTCCAGTGCCGACAGCCCCGGCGACCTTGGCGTAATCCAGCCAGCGCACAAACTCCGCCTTGTCCTTGGGTTGCTGGCGGGCATAGAACGCCGCCTTGTCGGTCTCGCCGGATTCGGCAAAGCTCTGTGCAGAGGCTGGTTCGATGTTGCCCTTGCCAATCCACAGCAACAGCACCTTGGGAACCTTGGGCATTTCCTTGTGCAGCAACGCCAGGCTGTTGCGATCAAAGCTCTGCAACACAACCCGTCCAGGCTGATCGAGCCAGCCACGCGCCTGCAGACGCGCCTTCAAGTCGGCTTCTATCCCCGGGAACAGCGTCGGCACCTTGGTCTCGATGTACAAACCGGGGCGCATGTGCGGGTTGCCTTCGGCGATATCCAAGACCTCGTCCAGGGTGAGGATCTGCATGCCCTTGAAGCGCTCCCGCGCACGCTCGGGAGCGGCCTGGTTGAACCAGCTGCCGGCATCCAGCGTTTTGAGCTCGGCCAGGGTGAAGGCACTGACCGGACTGTCCTTGCGCTCGGGAAAGCGTTGGGCGACATCGCTGGTGCGTTGCAGATTATCGTCGTGTACCGCCACCAATATGCCGTCCTTACTGCGCTGCAGGTCCAGTTCCAGGTAATCGGCACCCAGGTCTCTTGCCAGCAGGTAGGCCGCGGCGGTGGACTCCGGGGCATCGAAGGATGCACCGCGATGAGCGATCACGGCCGGATACGGAATTTTCTGCGCGGCCGCCAGTTCCCGGCCCTCTCCGGCCTCGACCAGCCCGGCCAAAGGCAGCAGGAGCAGACAGGCGAACCGGCGGATTCCTTGCATCATCATTACGCTTCCTCTTCATTGATCGCGAAACCAGCATAGTCAGCAACACTGATGACAATGCGGTGGCATGCTAAAGTCGCGCCGATCAAGCGACCCACCCGGAACCGTGAACCCATGCCCGACACCGACCTCGACGCCAGCCTGCATCTGTGGCCTGAACTGATTGCCAGCCACCCGTGCAGCGGCCTGCTGCTGGGCAATGGCGCGAGTCGAGCGCTGTGGCGTCCGTTCACCTATTTTTCCCTGTTCGAAGAAGCCCAGCGGGTGCGCCACAAGCCCCTGAGCCTGACCGACCAGGCGTTGTTCAAATCCCTCGGCAGCGAGCTGTTCGAACCGGTGCTCAGCGCCTTGAACACCACGGTGCGGGTCAACGCGGCCCTGGCCATCAGCTCGTCCGCCCCCTTGAACCGTTACTACGCGATCAAGGAAGCGCTGATCCACGCCGTGCGCAGCGTGCACATCCCCTGGCGCCTGCTGCCGGTGTCGACCTTGCAGTTGATCAATAACGAACTGCGCAGTTATCACAGCGTCTACTCGAGCAACTATGACCTGCTCTGCCACTGGGCTGCCAGCCAGAACCCGGAAGGATTCCAGGCGTTGTTCGATGAGGAAGGCGGCTTCGACATCCGTCACACCCGCAACCCGGGCACCCGCCTGCTCTACCTGCACGGTGGTCTGCATTTGCTCAAGCAGCAGGACGGCAGCACCCGTCAGCGCAGTGCCAGCGACAGCCAACTGCTCGATGGCTTTGCCGTCAACACTCCCGGTGATGTGCCGCTGTTTGTCAACGAAGGCAGCAGCGACGATAAGCTCAAGGCCATCCGCAGCTCCGACTACCTGAACTGGTGTCTGGGTGAACTGGCGAGTCATCAGGGTGGCCTGTGCCTGTTCGGCCAGCACCTGGACGCCAGCGACCGGCACCTGCTACACGCAATCAAGCAGGCCCGTCCGGCGCACGTGGCGATTGCCATCCGGCCGTTGAGCGAAGCATCGATCATCAGCCAGAAGCAGCATTACCGCCAGCGCTTCGCCGATGCCCCGGACCTCAAGCTGTATTTCTTCGACGCCAGCAGCCACCCCCTCGGTGCTCCCGGCCTCGAAGTGCCGGTGCCTGTGCAGGTTCGCAAGCGGCGCTGAAAGCGCGACAATTTCACCATGGTAAATAACAATTATTATCGATACCATTCGCGGCTTTCTTCTCCGGTCCTCCCTGGAAAGCTTGCATGCACCGCTCCAAACCTGACCCGCTCGCCCATGACACCTGCCGCGGGTTCTATGCAGACATCCTGCATTTCCTGCGCAAGCGCATGGACAATGCCAGTGATGCCGCCGACATGACCCAGGACGTGTTCGCCCAGTGGCTGGGCTATCGGGATCGGTCACGGGTGGAGCAGCCGCGGGCTTTTCTGTTCCAGGTCGCACGCAACTTGCTCAACGATCACTGGCGCCGCCAGCGGGTGCGCCACGCCGCGCTCGATGAGCAAAGCCGGGACGATGAACACGCGAGCGTCGATAACAGCGCCGACCCCCTGAACCACGCCCAGCAGCAACAACGCCTGGAGCAATTGAAACTTGTGCTCGCCGAACTCTCGCCGCGCCGCCGCGAAGCCCTTATGCTGCACCGTTTCGAAGGTTTGACGCAGGCACAGATCGGTGCGCGCATGGGCATCTCCGTGAGCATGGTGGAGAAACACATCGCCGCCGCACTGCTGCATTGCAAGCAACGCCTGGACAGTGACAACGGCATGGAGCAGCCAGAATGACCACCCACCCAGAAATCGATAAGCGCTCAGTCGATGCCCAGGCGGCCAGCTGGTTTACCCACAACCGCAATAATCCCTCGCGCGCCTCGCGCAAGGATTTCGCCTTGTGGATGCAAACCCCCGAACATGCCCGCGCCTACACCCAGTTCGTCCAGCTCTGGGATGACCTGGCCGCACTCAAAAGCCTCAACCAGCCAGTCCCTTTGCCCACGCGCAAGACACGCAACTGGCGGCCGGCGCTGGCGATCGCCGCAGCCCTGGTCTGCGCGCTTCTGACTGGCAATCTGGGGCTGCCAGCCACTCACTACGCGCAGACCGTGGCGGTCACCAGCGAGCCGCCGCAAACCCTGGCGCTGCCCGACGGCAGCCAGTTGAGCGTCAATGCCCATACCCGCCTGCGCATGGACTTCAACGCCGAACGCCGGGTGATTCATCTGGACAAGGGCCAGTTCTATATCGATGTTGCCGCCGACAAGGAGCGTCCGTTGTTCGTCGATGCCGGCACCGCTCGGGTGCGTGTAGTGGGTACCGGTTTTGACCTGCGCCGCAGTCGCCACGAACTGGTACTGAGCGTCGCCCATGGCCAGGTCGCGCTGGAGACACCGGGCGAAAATCAGGCACCGGCGTTGCTCGGCGCACGCCAGCGCGCCACCTACAATGTGGCCCGCGGCAGCCTCAGTTGGCAGGTCCTGAGCGATCAGGAAGTGGCCGACTGGCGCGGCGGTCATGTGGCCTTTCGCGACCGCGAGCTGAGCAGCCTGATCGATGAGCTTTCGCTGTATCGCCGCGCTGAAATCCTCCTCGCCGATCCCGCCCTGGGCCGCTACAGGGTCTCAGGCAACCTCGACGTCAACGACCCCGATGCCCTGCTCAATGCCTTGCCCGCACTGCTGCCGGTCAAGACCGTGACCCTGGCCGATGGCCGCTTGCGGATCGAGCGCAAATAAAAATATGAGAATATTTTTCATTCGCATATGAGGGTTTTCCGCAGCACCGCGTCTTCCTCCCGTCTGCGTAGTCATTGCAGGCCTTTTTGGCCTTTGTTGCCGTACTGGGGGATTTCATGTTGCGTGCGTTTCGTCCATTCACACCTTTGTCTGCCCGTCCATCGCTGCTGGCAGCTTGCCTGGCCCTGAGCCTGCAAGCCCAGGCCGCGCCGGTGGAGCTGAACCTGCCCGCGCAATCGCTGGCGGTGTCGCTGAGCCAGTTGGCCCGGCAAGCCAAGGTGCAACTGCTGTTCGACGAAACCTTGCTGCGCAGTGTGCAAGCCCCGGCCCTGAAGGGCCCATACGAAGCCCAGGAAGCGATTGACCAACTGCTGCGCAACAGCCGCTTCGCCGTGGTCAAGGTCGGCAACACCTACGTGGTGCGCTTGCGCGAAGACGACGCGACCGCCGACAACGGCATCCAGCTGAGTGCGGTGAGCATCGTGGGTGACGGCCAGCAGGTCGACCCGAGCACCGTCGGCCGCTCGACCCTGACCCAGGAAGAAATCGACCGCTACCAGCCGAGCAACATTCCCAGCGTGCTGTCGACCCTGCCCGGGGTGAACATGGGCGGTTCGGCCAAACCCGGCGGGCAGACCATCAACATCTGGGGCCTGGGCGACGCCGAAGACGTGCCGATGACCGTCGACGGCGCGACCAAGAGCGGCTTCGAGCGCTATCAGCAAGGCACCATCTTCATCGAGCCTGAGCTGATCAAGAGCATCGAGGTCGAGAAAGGTCCGCATTCGATCTACACCGGCAACGGCGGCTTCGGCGGCAGCGTCAACATGATCACCAAGGATGCCCCGGACCTGCTGCAGGAAGGTCGTAACAGCGGCGCCATGCTCAAATACGGCTATGCCAGCAACGACCATCAGCAGGTCTACAGCTCGGCACTGTTCGGCCGTACCGATGATGGCCGCATGGATGCCCTGGTTTACCTGACCAAGCGTGACGGCGGCGACATGAAACTGGCCGGTACCCTGCCCGACCCGGACCACGATTACCCGATCAACCCCCAGCGCCTGCCCAACAGTGCCCTGGACCTGGACGGTGCGCTCCTGAAGTTCAACATGCACCTGACCGATGAGCACAGCCTGGGCTTTTCCTGGTCGCGTTCGCAAAGCGAACGCTGGGCGCCGTTCTCCTCCACCGCTTACCCGACGCCACCGACCCAGTCCGATATCGACAAGTGGGGCTACGACAACGCCGTCAGACGTTACCTGGCCAATCGCACCACCACCGATACCACCTGGTCGACCACCTACAAATACCAGCCAATCAACAACCCACTGGTAGACCTGACAGTGAAGTACTCGGTATCCGACACCAAGCAGACCGACGAGCGCGACGCTACCGCCTACTTCCAGCCGGCTACCGGCGGGCGCAAGATGGACACCGAATACACCGACCAGATGCTCGATGTGCGCAACACCAGCCTGTTTGCCACCGGGCCGCTGGAACATGCCTTCACCAGCGGTTTCCAGGTACGCCGCCATGAGCGCGACACGCAGATGTGGATGCCGGGCAGCAAATACGACACGCCCCTGTACAACTACGGCCACTACCAGCCGAGCTTCATGCCCAGCGGTAGCGTCGACAGCCAGGGTTACTTCATCCAGGACGCCATCACCCTCGGTGAAGTGACCCTGACCCCTTCCCTGCGCTACGACCACGTCGCCAACAAGGGCAAGGAAAACGATGCACCGTTCTACAACGACCCGGCGCTGGGTCACGACTACAGCGAGAAGACCTACAGCGGCTGGACGCCACGCCTGTCGATTTTCTGGAAGACCAACGAACAGACCGCGTTCTTTGCCGACTACAGCAAGACCTGGCGCGCCCCGGTGCTCGACGAGCAATATGAAATCCAGGGCCTGGGCAGCCGCACTGCGTCCAGCCGCAACCTCGACCCGGAGCGTATGACCGCCTTGCGCGCCGGTAACATCACCACCCTCTCGGATGTATTCACCGACAACGACAATGTGCTAATCCGCACCACCCTGTTTCGCAACGAAATCGAAGACGAAATTTTCAAAGCCACCGGCATCGGCTGCCCCGAGCAACTGGTCAGCGGTCAGAGCATCTCCAAGGCTTGCGGCAAAGGCCTGATGTCCAACTACCGCAATATCAACAGCGTCACTATCAAGGGCTTTGAGGTCGAAAGCTTCTACGACTCCACCTACCTCTTCGGGTCGGTGTCGTACTCATGGATCACTGGCCGCCATGAGGGCGCCTACACCAACCCCTGGGGGCCGGACGTCTGGGCCAAGGACATTCCTGCGCCGAAATGGATCACCACCCTCGGCGTGAAGATCCCCAGCTGGGACGCCAAAGTGGGCTGGCAGGCGCAGTTCGTGCGCAAGACCGACCGCCTGCCCAGCGACAACTACCGTGAAGGCCCCGCCAGTTCGCTGGGTGACCGATACTACGATCATTACGCCAACGAGGACTATCAGATCCACGGCCTGTTCGCCAACTGGAAGCCGCAGCAGCCGTACCTCAAGGGCACCGAGGTCAACCTGACCGTCGACAACCTGTTCAACAACGACTACCGCTCCGAACTCAGTGGCGCCTATGCCTACAGCCAGGGTCGCAATGCAAAGGTGAGCATTACCCGCTTCTTCTGAGTCGGCGGCAAACTGTACGGATGAACTTGCGACCAACTGTAACAAGATCATCCGTGCCGGCTGTGGCTCAATGACTGGACTTATCTGCCACAGGCTTCTGTTATGTCCAGCCGCGAAAATACCGGGATGGCCCTGGGCCTGCTCGGTGTCATCATCTTCAGCCTGACCCTGCCCATGACCCGGATCGTCGTGCAGGAACTGCATCCGTTGCTCAATGGCCTCGGCCGCGCTCTGCTCGCGGCCATTCCGGCGGCGGCGTTGCTGCTCTGGCGTCGGGAGAAATGGCCGACCTGGCAGCAGATCAAAGGCCTGAGCCTGGTGGCCCTGGGGGTAATCCTCGGCTTTCCGGTGTTTTCCGCCTGGGCCATGCAGACGGTGCCGGCTTCCCACGGCGCCCTGGTCAACGGCCTGCAACCCTTGTGCGTGGCCTTCTATGCCGCCTGGCTGTCCCATGAACGCCCCTCGAAAGCCTTCTGGGCCTGTGCCGCGCTGGGCAGCGCGCTGGTGCTGGCGTACGCGATGATCATGGGTGCCGGGCAGATCCAGGCGGGTGATCTGTTGATGCTGGCGGCGATCGCCGTCGGTGGTCTTGGCTACGCCGAAGGTGGGCGATTGGCGCGGGAGATGGGTGGCTGGCAGGTGATCTGCTGGGCGCTGGTACTGTCCAGCCCGCTGCTGATCGGGCCGGTGGTATACCTGGCCGTGCAACACCAGGGGCCCGTCAGTACACAAGCCTGGTGGGCGTTCGGCTATGTGTCGCTGTTTTCGCAGTTCATTGGCTTTTTTGCCTGGTATGCCGGATTGGCCCTGGGGGGCATCGCGCGGGTCAGCCAGATTCAGCTGCTGCAGATTTTCTTCACCATCGCCTTTTCCGCGCTGTTCTTTGGTGAGCAGGTCGAGCCAATTACCTGGGTGTTTGCTGCGGGGGTGATCGGTACCGTGGTGTTGGGGCGCAAGACCCGTGTACATCCGGCACCCATTGCCCACTCCCACAGGGGTCAGCTTCAGGCTGCGATCAAGCCATCCGCGCGCAACAGGGTCTCCAGGCAATGCTCCTTGACCCCGTAGAATTCCTTCAACTGCTGAATCTTCTCCAGCAACGCCGTTGAATCCCCCGGCGTCTGACGCTTGACCGCGAGGATCATCTTGTTCTTGTTGGTGTGCTCCAGCGAGATGAACTCGAACACCTTGGTCTCGTAACCACAGGCTTCCAGGTACAGGGCACGCAAGCTGTCGGTGAGCATCTCGGCCTGCTGGCCGAGGTGCAGGCCATACTGCAGCATCGGCTTGAGCAGGCCCGGGCTGTGCAATTGCGGACGAATCTGTTTGTGGCAGCAAGGCGAGCACATGATGATCGCCGCGCCGCAGCGAATGCCGGTGTGAATCGCATAGTCGGTGGCAATGTCACAGGCATGCAGGGCGATCATCACCTCGATGGCACTGGGTACCACGCTGCGTACATCGCCACATTCGAACACCAGCCCCGGATGCTCCAGGCGCGCGGCAGCGGCATTGCACAGCTCGACCATGTCCGGCCGCAACTCGACGCCGGTGACCTGGGCTTCGCGCTGCAGGGTGTTGCGCAGGTAATCGTGAATGGCAAAGGTCAGGTAGCCCTTGCCCGAGCCGAAATCGGCCACCCGCAACAGTTGATCGGCGACCAGCGGCGCCGCGTTCAGCGCGTGAGAAAACACTTCGATGAACTTGTTGATCTGCTTCCACTTGCGCGACATCGCCGGGATCAACGCCTGCTGCTTGTCGGTGACGCCCAGGTCATGCAGGAACGGACGGCTCAGTTCCAGGTAGCGCTTTTTCTCCCGGTCATGCTCACCCGCCGGCACCTGACGCTCCTGTTGCACGGCACTGCGGTGCAGCATCGGCTTGCCCTTCTTGCTGAATTCAAGCTGCGCCTCATCGCTCAGGCTCAGCAGGTGGGCATTGCGAAACGAGCCCGGCAGCAGCTCGGCGACCAGCGCCAGGGCTTCGTCATTGGCCAGGTTGCGGGTGATGTCGCGGGTCTGATAGCGGTAGACAAATGACAGGCAGGCCTGGCCCTTGACGGTCAGCGGCTTGGCGATGATGCGCTGCAAGGCTTCTTCAGTGCCGACATGGCGCGCCAGCACCAACTTGATCAGGGCGTTCTGTTCCAGGCTGGTGGCGAGCAGGCTCAGAAACTGCGCACGCGCATCCGGCGCGGCCTGGGTGCGCACGCGCATCCGGCGCGGCCTGGGCGGTGGGGGAATCGGACATCGGGAGTGGGTGCCTCGGGTTGCGGAGGGAGTTCACCTTTAGTGGGAGCGGTATTTTACGTGGATGGCCGGCCTGCGCACAGCTTTTGTCGATCAGCGTTCCCGGCTCAAGCCAACACCACCAGACGGTTGGGCAGCTCGTTGCGCTCATGGGTCATGGGCACATGCTCGGCCAGCAGCTCGCCACAGGCCTCGACACAGGTAACGAAGCCCTGCAGGGTCTGGCCCTGACGCACCTGCTCGGTAAAGCGTTTGACGATAGCGTCCCACACCTGGTTATCCAGATGCCGGGAAATCCCTTCATCCACCAGGATTTCAACGTAGCGCTCAGCTTCGCTGACAAAAATCAGCACCCCGGTACTGCCGGCCGTATGGTGCAGGTTCTGCTCCAGAAACTGCCGGCGGGCCAGGTTCGAGGCGCGCCAGTGGCGCACCGACCGCGGGATCAGCCGGGTGGTCAGCGCGGGCAGGCGAAACAGCAGACACAGGACAATGAAGGTCAGCCACTGAGCGATCAGCAAGCCGTTGACGCTCAACCAGCCGCCCAGGTAGTAGACCGCACCCGGCACCAGCAACGCCAGCAGACTGGCCCACAGCAAGGGTATGTAGGCGTAATCGTCGGCACGGCGGGCAAGCACCGTGACCAGCTCGGCGTCGGTACGCCGTTCGACCTGGGCAATGGCCTCGGCAACCTGGCGTTGTTCAAATTCACTGAGCAATGTCATGCACTGGGTATCTCGTTGATTATTGTTCTACCAGCCACCGGAGGAACCGCCACCGCCGAAGCCACCACCACCGCCACTGAATCCGCCACCGCCACCGCCGCCACCAAAACCGCCATAACCACCGCCGAACCCGCCGCCCATACCGCCCATACCGCCACGGCCACCACGACCACTGCCGCCGATCCCCATGGACTGCGCGGCGAAAACCACGATGATCAGCAGCACAAACAGGCCGACAGCCCAGGCCGGCGCCCCCTCTTCACCACCACCGCCTTGGGCCCGCGACGGCTCGGCCAGCGGATTGCCGCCCAGTACCTGCAGGATCGCCGCCGTACCCTGAACGATGCCCAGGCTGAACTCGCCACGGCGAAACGCCGGGGTGATGATGCCATTGATGATCACCGATGCTTGCGCATCGGTCAGCCGCTCTTCAAGGCCATAGCCGACTTCGATGCGCAGCTTGCGCGCCTGCGGCGCGACGATCAACAGCGCGCCGTTGTCCTTGCCCTTCTGGCCAATGCCCCAGTGCCGACCGAGCTGATAACCGAAGTCCTCGATGGGCAGCCCCTGCAAATCATTCACAGTGACCACCACGACCTGCTCGCCCGTGGCCTGTTCATGGGCCGTGAGCATACGTTCAAGCTGATCGCGGCTGCCCGCGTCGAGCAGCCCGGCATTGTCCAGCACCCGTCCGGTCAGGGTCGGGAAGCTCGGCTCGGCGCGCAGCGGCGTGACAATTAGCAGCGCCAGCAGCAGTGCCCACTGCAGCAGACGCATCAGAACTTCACTTCAGGGGCTTTGTCGGCATCGGTGGCGGTCGCCTCGAAGTTCTCCCGCAACGGCATGCTGCTGTACATCACCATGTGCCAGAGTCGTCCTGGGAAGGTACGGATCTCGGTATTGTAGCGCTGAACCGCGGCAATGAAATCCTTGCGGGCCACGGCAATACGGTTTTCCGTGCCTTCAAGCTGAGACTGCAGGGCAAGGAAGTTCTGGTTCGACTTCAAGTCCGGGTAGCGTTCGGACACCACCATCAGACGGCTGAGCGCGCCGGTCAGTTGTGCTTGCGCCTGCTGGAACTGCTGCAGCTTTTTCGGATCGTCCAGGGTGCTGGCATCCACCTGGATCGACGTGGCCTTGGCCCGCGCTTCGATGACCGCGGTCAACGTTTCCTGTTCCTGCTTGGCATAGCCTTTGACCGTTTCCACCAGGTTGGGGATCAGGTCGGCGCGGCGCTGGTACTGGTTCTGGACCTGGGCCCAGGCGGCCTTGACCTGCTCATCGTAGTTGGGGATGTTGTTGATCCCGCAACCGGTGAGCAGGCTGCCGAGCATCAGCAACAGCCACAGCCTTACACCCTTGAACTGGATTACCTGCATAGTTGCCCTACTCCTTGATCAGCGTGAATCAGTGTACTTGAGGCATAATCCGCAACCGCCGCTGGATCGTGATGGCCCAATCGGCTAAAAGATGCCCCAGCAAACTACAACAATAGCCGCTTCCCCAACTTCGGCTGGGCAGTATCACCGTGAATACTGCCACAAGCCTTGAGAACAGAACTTCATGAACAAGCTGTGTTTGCTGGGCCTTCTCGTCAGCCTGGCCAGTCAGTCGGCCTTTGCCGACACGCCTGCCGATCCGTTGCAGAAGAAACAGGCGTTCATCGCCGACCTGATGGGGCAGATGACCCTGGACGAAAAGATCGGCCAGTTGCGCCTGATCAGTATCGGCCCGGAAATGCCTCGCGAAATGATTCGTAAAGAAATCGCCGCCGGCCGTATCGGCGGGACTTTCAACTCGATCACCCGCGCCGAAAACCGTCCGATGCAGGATGCGGCAAGCCGCAGCCGTCTGAAGATCCCGATGTTCTTCGCCTATGACGTGATCCACGGCCACCGCACGATTTTCCCGATCAGCCTGGCCCTGGCCTCGAGTTGGGACATGGACGCCATCGCCAAGGTCGGTCGCGTTTCCGCCCTGGAAGCCGCATCCGACGGTATCGACATGACCTTCGCGCCGATGGTCGATATCGCCCGCGACCCACGTTGGGGTCGTACCAGTGAAGGCTTTGGCGAAGACACCTACCTGGTCTCGCGTATCTCCAAAGTGATGGTCGAATCCTTCCAGGGCAAGAGCCCGGCCGAGGCAACCAGCCTGATGGCCAGCGTCAAGCACTTCGCCCTGTACGGCGCGGTGGAGGGCGGACGCGACTACAACACCGTCGACATGAGCCCGGCGAAGATGTTCAACGACTACCTGCCGCCTTACCGCGCCGCCATCGATGCGGGCGCGGGTGGGGTGATGGTCGCGCTGAACTCGATCAATGGCGTGCCGGCCACCTCCAACACCTGGCTGATGCATGACCTGCTGCGCAAGGACTGGGGCTTCAAGGGCGTGACCGTCAGCGACCACGGGGCTATTACCGAACTGGTTCGCCATGGCGTCGCCCGCGATGGTCGCGAAGCAGCCAAGCTGGCGATCAAGGCCGGCATCGACCTGAGCATGAACGACTCGCTGTACGATTCAGAACTGGCCAGCCTGCTCAAGGCGGGTGAAATCAATCAGGCCGATATCGATAACGCTGTGCGTGAAGTGCTCGGTGCCAAGTACGACATGGGCCTGTTCGCCGACCCGTACCGGCGCATTGGCAAGGCCAGCGACGACCCGGCCGATACCTACGCCGACAACCGCCTGCACCGCGCCGAAGCGCGTGACGTAGCGCGCCGCAGCCTGGTCCTGCTGGAAAACCGCGAGCAGACCCTGCCGCTGAAAAAAGCCGGCACCATCGCCCTGGTCGGGCCGCTGGCCGATGCGCCCATCGACATGATGGGCAGCTGGGCTGCCGCCGGCCGTCCACACCAGTCGGTGACCGTGCGCGAAGGCATGCGTCAGGTGCTGGGCGACAAGGCCAAGGTGATCTACGCCAAAGGCTCCAACGTCACCCACGACAAGGCCATCCTCGACTACCTGAACTTCCTCAACTTCGATGCCCCGGAAATCGTCGACGACCCGCGTCCGGCTGCCGTACTCATCGACGAGGCGGTCAAGGCTGCCAAGCAGTCCGATGTAGTCGTGGCGGTGGTCGGCGAATCCCGTGGCATGTCCCACGAATCATCGAGCCGCACCACCCTGGAAATCCCTGCCGCCCAACGCGAGCTGATCAAGGCCCTGAAAGCTACCGGCAAACCGCTGGTGCTGGTGCTGATGAACGGCCGGCCGCTGTCGCTGGCCTGGGAACGCGAACAGGCCGATGCCATCCTGGAAACCTGGTTCAGCGGTACCGAGGGCGGCAATGCCATCGCCGACGTGCTGTTCGGCGACTACAACCCGTCGGGCAAGCTGGCCATTACCTTCCCGCGCTCGGTCGGGCAGATTCCGATGTACTACAACCACCTGAGCATTGGCCGTCCGTTCACCCCGGGCAAGCCTGGCAACTACACCTCGCAGTACTTCGAGGAACCCAATGGCCCGCTGTACCCCTTCGGCTACGGCCTGAGCTACAGCGACTTCAGCCTGTCGCCACTGACCCTGTCGAGCAAAACCCTGAAAAAGGGCCAGACCCTCGAAGCCAGTGTTCGCGTGAAGAACACCGGCAAACGTGACGGCGAAACCGTGGTGCAGCTGTACCTGCAGGACATTGCCGCGTCCATGAGCCGCCCGGTGAAGGAATTGAAGAACTTCCAGAAGGTCATGCTCAAGGCCGGTGAAGAGCGCACAGTCAGCTTCAAGATCAGTGAAGAAGACCTGAAGTTCTACAACACCCAACTGCAATGGGCGGCCGAGCCCGGCGAGTTCAATGTCCAGGTCGGGCTGGACTCCCAGGCGGTACAGCAACAGCGTTTCGAACTGCTGTAAGCCACTGCCAAGCACCAAGGGAAGGCCAGGAGGCCTTCCCCCTCCGCCGGGATTCGCACCATGCCTTATTCTTTTCGTGCCCTGCGCCTGGGGCTGATCGTTTTCTTCATCCTGGCCGGCACGCTGTTCAGCGCCGGCTGGGCCATGCACCATGCCAAGCGCCAGTCGATGGTCGAGGATGCCGGGCGGGCCAGCCAGCAATTGGGCCTGTACGCCACCTCGTTGCACACCCTGATTGAACGCTACCGTGCCCTGCCCGCGGTGCTGGCCCTGGACCCGGAACTGATCAGCGCCCTCAGTGGCCCGGTCAACGAGCAGGTTCAGGTTGCCCTTAACCGCAAGCTCGAACGCATCAACGGCGCCGCCAATTCATCGACCCTGGAACTGCTCGACCGCACCGGTCTTGCCGTGGCCGCCAGCAATTGGCGTCTGCCTAGCACCTATGTCGGCTCCAACTATGGCTTTCGCCCCTATTTCAAACAGACTCGCAGCCAGGGTAGCGGACGCTTCTATGCCGTCGGCGTGACCAGCGGCGTGCCGGGCTACTTCCTCTCCAGTGCGGTGCAGGATGAGCATGGCCGTTTCCTCGGTGCCATGGTGGTCAAGCTCGAGTTCCCCGAGCTTGAGCGTGAATGGCGCCAGGGCAGCGATATCCTGCTGGTCAGCGATGCTCGCGGGATCATTTTCATCGCCAACCAGGACGGTTGGCGTTACCGCCAGCTCAAGCCCCTGACCAGCGCCGATCACGCCGAACTGGCCGCGACCCGCCAGTACGACAAACAACAATTGGTGCCTCTGCAACACCAGGTACTCAGCCATTTCGACGACAACAGCAACCTGATGCGCGTCCAGAGGCCCGAAGGCAGCACCGAATACCTGTGGGAGAGTTTGCCTCTGGAAGCCGAGGGCTGGACCCTTCACCTGCTGCGCAAGCCACAGGTCAGCGATGATGGCCGCAATGCCGCCCTCGCCGCCGCAGCCGTGTGGCTGAGCCTGGTCTTCGCCCTGTTGTTCATCAGCCAGCGACTGCGCCTGGCACGCATGCGCCAGCGCAGCCGGGAAGAACTCAAGCGCCTGGTCGAAGAACGTACCCGCGATTTGCGCACGGCTCAGGAAGGCCTGGTGCAGTCAGCCAAGCTGGCCGCGCTGGGACAGATGTCGGCAGCCCTGGCCCATGAGATCAATCAGCCGCTGACTACTCAGCGCATGCAATTGGCGACCTTGCGCCTGCTGCTCGACAACCAGCGCTTCGATGAAGCGCGCCAGGCCCTTGAGCCACTGGAACAGATGCTGACCCGCATGGCGGCGCTCACCGGCCACCTGAAGACCTTCGCCCGCAACAGCCCCAGCGGCCTGCGCGAGCGCCTGGACCTGGCCACCGTGGTCGATCAGGCCTTGCAGTTGCTCGATGCGCGGATTCGTGCCGAACAGGTGGAAGTGTCCCAGTACCTGGCCCGTCCGGCCTGGGTGCGCGGCGATGCCATCCGCCTGGAGCAGGTGCTGATCAACCTGCTGCGCAACGCCCTCGACGCCATGACCGGGAAAAGCTACAAGCGTCTGGAAATCCGTATCGAAGCCGAGGCCGAGCAGTGGCGCCTGAGTGTCCTCGACAGCGGCGGTGGCATCGCCGCCGAACACCTGGCCAATGTCTTCGACCCGTTCTTCACCACCAAACCCGTGGGTGAAGGCTTGGGGCTGGGCCTGGCGATATCCTATGGCATCATTCATGAAGCCGGTGGGCGCCTGACGGTCGATAATCAACCGGGCGGCGCTTGTTTCAGCCTTACCCTGCCCTGCGATCTGGAGACTTGATGTTCAATTCGGTAATGGTCGTCGACGATGAAGCCAGCATCCGCACTGCCGTGGAGCAGTGGCTGAGCCTGTCCGGCTTCAGCGTGCAGCTGTTCAGCCGCGCCGAAGACTGCCTGAACCAGTTACCCGAACACTTTCCCGGGGTGATCCTCAGCGATGTGCGCATGCCCGGCATGGACGGCCTGGCGTTGCTGGAACAGCTGCAGGCGCGCGATGCCGACCTGCCGGTGATTCTCCTGACCGGCCATGGCGATGTGCCCATGGCCGTCGACGCCATGCGCAACGGCGCCTATGACTTTCTGGAAAAGCCCTTTAGTCCTGAAAGCCTGCTGGGCAGCCTGCGCCGTGCCCTGGAGAAACGTCAGCTGGTCCTGGAGAACCGCCGCCTGCATGAACAGGCCGACCTCAAGGCACGCCTGGAACTGAACCTGCTGGGCATGTCCCAAGGCATGCAGCAGCTGCGCAGGCAAGTGTTGGACCTGGCCAGCCTGCCGGTCAATGTGCTGATTCGCGGTGAAACCGGCAGCGGCAAGGAACAGGTCGCACGCTGCCTGCACGACTTCGGGCCGCGGGCCGGCAAAGCGTTCGTGGCGCTCAACTGCGCCGCGATCCCCGAAACGCTGTTCGAGGCCGAGCTGTTCGGTCATGAAAGCGGGGCTTTTACCGGGGCTCAGGGCAAGCGCATTGGCAAGCTGGAATACGCCAATGGCGGCACGGTGTTCCTCGATGAGATCGAGAGCATGCCGTTGGCCCAGCAAGCCAAGCTGCTGCGCGTGTTGCAGGAGCAGAAACTGGAACGCCTCGGCGCCAACCAGAGCATCAGCGTCGACTTGCGCATCATCGCCGCGACCAAGCCGGACCTGCTCGAAGAAGCGCGCGCCGGGCGCTTTCGCGAAGACCTGGCATACCGCCTGAACGTCGCCGAACTGCGCCTGGCGCCGTTGCGTGACCGCCGTGAAGACATCCCCTTGCTGTTCACCCACTTTGCCCGCCTGGCCGCCGAACGCGTCGGCCGCAGCGCCGCGCCGCTCAGCGGCGCGCAGCTGGGTCATCTGCTCAGCCACGACTGGCCCGGTAACGTCCGCGAACTGGCCAATGCCGCCGAACGTCACGCCCTTGGCCTGGGTGAGCCAAGCATTGCCCGGGTCGACTCGGGCCAGTCGCTTGCCGCTCAGCAAGAAGCCTTCGAAGCCCAATGCCTGCGCGCGGCCCTGAGCCGGCACAAGGGCGAAATCAAAGCAGTCATGGAAGAACTGCAACTGCCCCGCCGCACCCTCAACGAGAAAATGCAGCGCCATGGATTGCTGCGGGAAGATTTTCTCGACGTAGATCGCCCGCAATAAGCGGATTCTTGCCGATCACCCCTCGATGAATGAGCGGATTTCCGCTCATTCAATTGTGACAACCCTTCTAAACCGGGCCTTCGCTACCTGGCACAGCTCCTGCTATAGCCCTGTCAGGTTGCGTTTCGACGCGCTCCACAAAAACAACTATGAAGGTCCCTTCGATGGATAACTCCAGCACCCTGCCCGCCGGGGCGGCCATTGCGCCCGCCGCGGAAAAAACCACCCGAAGCCGACTCAAGTCGATTTTCAGCGGTTCGATCGGCAACATGGTCGAATGGTACGACTGGTACGTTTACGCCGCATTCTCCCTGTACTTCGCCAAAGCCTTCTTCCCGGCCGGCGACACCACCGCACAACTCTTGAACACTGCCGCCATCTTCGCCGTGGGCTTCCTGATGCGCCCGATCGGTGGCTGGCTGATGGGTATCTACGCCGACCGCAAAGGCCGCAAAGCCGCCCTGATGGCCTCGGTACTGCTGATGTGCGCAGGCTCGCTGGTCATCGCCCTGACCCCGGGCTATGAAACCATCGGCGTTGCCGCTCCCGTCCTGCTGGTGATCGCCCGCCTGATGCAAGGCCTGTCGGTCGGTGGCGAATACGGTACCTCGGCCACCTACCTGAGTGAGATGGCGACCAAGGAGCGTCGTGGCTTCTTCTCCAGCTTCCAGTACGTGACCCTGATCTCCGGCCAGCTCATCGCCCTGGCGGTGCTGATCATCCTCCAGCAGACCCTGACCACCGAGCAGCTGTACTCGTGGGGCTGGCGCGTACCGTTCGTGATCGGTGCCCTGTGCGCGGTCGTGGCCCTGTACCTGCGTCGTGGCATGGAAGAAACCGCCTCCTTCACCAAGAAGGAAAAGTCCAAGGAAAGCCTGATGCGCACCCTGATGCGCCATCCCAAGGAACTGGCAACCGTGGTCGGTCTGACCATGGGCGGCACCCTGGCCTTCTACACCTACACCACCTACATGCAGAAGTACCTGGTGAACACGGTGGGCATGAGCATCAGCGACTCGACCACCATCTCGGCGGCGACCCTGTTCCTGTTCATGTGCCTGCAACCGGTGATCGGCAGCCTGTCCGACAAGATCGGCCGCCGTCCGATCCTGATCGCCTTCGGTGTGCTGGGTACGCTGTGTACGGTGCCGATCCTGACCACCCTGCACACCATCCAGACCTGGTGGGGCGCGTTCTTCCTGATCATGGCGGCGCTGATCATCGTCAGCGGCTACACCTCGATCAACGCCGTGGTCAAAGCCGAACTGTTCCCGACCGAAATCCGCGCCCTGGGTGTCGGCCTGCCCTACGCCCTGACTGTGTCGATCTTCGGCGGCACCGCTGAATACGTGGCGCTGTGGTTCAAGAGCATCGGCATGGAAACCGGCTACTACTGGTACGTGACCGCCTGTATTGCCTGCTCGCTGCTGGTGTATGTGTTCATGAAAGACACCCGCACGCATTCGCGGATCACCACTGACTGAGGCATGGCCTGAGGTCAACAGAAAGGGGGCGTCCAGCAATGGACGCCCCCTTTTTTCATGTTTAACGCCGCATTAATCCCGTCTTGTCATCTTCATCATCGCGACATCCGGTGGGAGCGGGCTTGCCCCGCGATGAGGCCCTTACCGCCGCCAAACACATCTAATAATCCGATTTTTATACGCCATTTTTTGCGCTTTTTAATCAATTTTATCAGCGTAATATCAAACCCATAGAAACAAACAACCTCTCACCACCCCGGAGCAACGACCATGAAAAGCAAACTGATCCTGACCCTGGCCTTCTCGGTACTGGCTGCCAACGCTTTCGCCGAAGACGGATTCGACCGCACCAACGGCCACAACTTCAGCGCCGTGCAAACCCAGTCGGCTACGTATGCAGAAGATGGTTTTGATCGCACCGGCGGTGCCAAATTCGCCGAAGACGGTTTCGATCGCACTGGCGGCGCCAAATTTGCCGAAGACGGTTTCGATCGCACCGGCGGCGCCAAATTTGCCGAAGACGGTTTCGATCGCACCGGCGGCGCCAAATTCGCCGAAGATGGTTTTGATCGCACTGGCGGTGCCAAATTCGCCGAAGACGGCTTCGATCGCACCCAGGCCCACCGCATCAGCTAACTCTTGATGCACTGCAGTCAGCCCGGCTTCGGCCGGGCTTAATCGTTTTCAGCGCGGCAAAGCCTTGGCACACTAGGCACCTACTCACAGGGAAGGCCACAAGGCCAGCGCAGATGTATTACTACGAACCCGCAAAAGGCCACGGCCTACCTCACGACCCGTTCAATGCCATCGTCGGTCCACGCCCCATCGGCTGGATTTCTTCACAGGATGACGAAGGCCGCCTGAACCTTGCGCCTTACAGTTTCTTCAACGCCTTCAACTACATTCCGCCGATCATCGGTTTCTCCAGCGTCGGGCGCAAAGACAGCCTGAACAACATCGAGAAAACCGGCGAATTCGCCTGGAACCTGGCAACCCGCCCGCTGGCCGAGGCCATGAACCAGAGCTGCGCAGCGGTGCCGGCCGAGGTCGATGAATTCGCCCTGAGCGGGCTGACGCCAGTGGCCTCGAAGGTCATCGCGGTGCCGCGGGTGCAGGAAAGCCCGGTGTCGTTCGAATGCAAAGTGACCCAGATCATCCAGCTACAGCGTGCGGACCAGGTGCTGGTACCGAGCTGGCTGATCCTCGGGGAAGTGGTGGCGGTGCATATCGCCGAGCATCTGCTCAAGGATGGCATCTACGACACGGCTGCCGCGCAACCGATCTTGCGCGGCGGTGGTCCTGCGGATTATTTCGAGCTGGGCAATCTGTTCAAAATGGCCCGGCCGCAGGTCAACGGCTGAATTACCAGACCAGCTCGGCGTCGTCGTTGACGCCCTGCAGGCGTTCAAGCTCGGCACAGGCCGCTTCGTCAGCAGCCATGGCGGTCTTGAACGTCTGCCCGTCCAGCACTTTGTGAAAACGCGGTGCACCACTGGCACCCAGGCCTTTGACGGCAATCGCCGCGCAATACCCCTCTTCGCCGCGAACAGCGGCCGATACGGCTTCGAACTGCGAAAACTCTTTACGTGCCATGTGCCTCAGATCCACATCGATTGCCTGAAAGCGCCATTCTAACCCGCAGACGGCTCGCCGAAGGTATGCAGATCGAGGCTGGCGACCACCTGGGCCTGAACCAGCTCGCCGAACAGGTCCAGGGTGGGCGAGGCAAAGTAACCGCACATCGCCTGCTGATCGCTCCAGAAACCACTGAGCAGCCACAGATCGGCATCGGCCTGGGACTGCTGCAGGTTGAAGTGCAGGCAGCCCGGCGCCTGGCGTGAAGGTTCGAGCAGTTGGCGCAAGCGCTCGCCCAGTTCCACTGAACGACCGCTGCTGGCCCGGATAAAAGCAAGGTGGGTGACCGATTGCGACGAGGTCATGAGCATCTCTCCTAGAGCAGCCAGTTGTTATTGCCAGGCTGCACAGGTTAGGCGACGCCTCGCCCGTGGCGTTAGGTCATTCCTGCCACACGCTTGCCTGATCCTGCGCGCGGCAGGATCAGGCAAGCAGACGACAGCATCCGGCTAGCGCCGCCGCTTGCACATACCTATGCTGCACAGGTCCTTATTCGGAAGTGCTGCAATGACTACCCTCGACCCCGCCCTGGAACAACAGCGCCAGGAGCTGGCTGATCTGGTGCGCTGTCACGCACCGCGAACCATCAGCGTCGAATCGGCCATCGAAGACCTGTACCTGGTGCAATACGAGGAAAGCGTGCGCTCCATGGCAGCACTGGCGCAGCCGGCCTTGTGCATCCTCGCCCATGGCAGCAAGGAGATCTGCCTGGGCGATGAACGCTACGTCTATGACCCGCTGCACTACATGGTGCTCTCGGTGGCATTGCCGATCAGTGGTGTGCTGCTGGAAGCCAGCCCGCAGAACCCGAGCCTCGGGATACGGATGAACATCGACCCGGCGCAGATCAACAACCTGATTGCCGAGGCCGGCCCCATCGGCGTACCGGCGCTGCCGTCGGGACGCGGGTTGTATGTCGAGCGCACTGATCCATTACTGCTCGACGCCTTGTTGCGCCTGATCCGCCTGCTCGATACGCCCAAGGACATCGCCGTCCTGGCGCCGTTGATCCGGCGTGAGATTCTGTACCGCCTGCTGCGCGGCCCGCAGGGGTACCGTCTGTATGAAATAGCCATGTCCAGCAGCCAGACCCACCGGGTTTGCCAGGCCATCGAATGGCTTAACCAGCACTACCACCGTCCACTACGCATTGACGATCTGGCTCGGGAAGTGAACCTCAGCAGTTCGACCTTGCACCATCGGTTTAAAGCAGTGACGTCCATGAGTCCGCTGCAGTATCAAAAGCAACTGCGCCTGCAGGAGGCGCGACGGCTGATGCTCAATGATGGACTGGAAGCGGCGGTGGCCGGGTATCGGGTGGGGTATGAAAGTCCGTCGCAGTTCAGCCGGGAGTACAGCCGGCTGTATGGCGCGCCGCCGGTGAGGGACCTGGCGCGATTGCGTAGTGCGATTTAGTACGCTTTCGCGGGGCAAGCCCGCTCCCACAGGGTACTGATGAACTTGTATGTGGGAGCGGGCTTGCCCCGCGATTGGGCCTACACCGCCCTGACTACATGCTTGATCTCTTGAAAGGCACTCAACCCCCAAGGCCCAAGCTCCCGTCCGATACTGCTCTGCTTGTAGCCGCCCCAGGCGGTCTGCGGGAAGATCACTTGTGGCGCATTGATCCACACCAGACCGGCCTCAAGGGCATTGGCCACCCGTTCGGCGGCGTCCAGGTCGCGACTGACGACACTGGCTACCAGACCGAATTCGCTGTCGTTGGCCAAAGCCACTGCTTCAGCTTCGCTGGCCACCGGCCGGACGCACAGCACCGGGCCAAAGATTTCCTCACGCCACAACGCACTTTCCAGCGGCACCTCGGTAAATACCGTGGGGCTGATGAAGTATCCACAAGGCAACGCCTCTGGCCGTGATCCACCGCACAGCAGCTGTGCACCGGCTTGCAGACCGACAGCGATGTGCTTCTGTACACGCTGGTATTGCGCCTGGTTGACCAGCGCACCCATTTCGCTGTCGCCAGCAAATGGCTCGCCCACCCGGATCGCCTCGGCCCGCATCTTCAGCAGTGCGATAAAGTCCGGATACAAAGCTTCGGCGACCAGTACCCGGCTGGTGGCCGAGCACATCTGCCCGGCATTGAAGAAACCGCCCATACAGGCCAGTTCCACCGCCAGTTCCAGGTCTGCCGCTTCGAGCACCAGCAAGGCGGATTTACCGCCCAGTTCCAGGCTCACGCCTTTGACGGTCTCCGCCGCCCGCTGCATGACCTGCACACCCACGGCGTTGCTGCCGGTGAAGGAAACCTTGGCGATCCGCGGGTCCGCCGCCAGGGCCGCCCCCACCGCAATACCGGTACCGCAGACCAGGTTGAACACGCCATCCGGCAATCCGGCCTGAGCGATCACACTAGCCAGTTCCAGCTCCGCCAGCGGCGTCACTTCCGAGGGTTTGAGCACCACACAACAGCCGGCGGCCAATGCCGGGGCCAGTTTCCAGGCCGTGGTGACCATGGGGAAGTTCCACGGCACGATCAGCCCGACCACGCCACAAGGCTCACGCCGCAGCCGTGCGACAAAATCATCAGTGGGCAGCGCCACCGGGCAGTCCTGCCCGGCATCAAGCTGATCCGCACACTCAGCGTAATAGCGGAAGGTGGCGATCACGTCGTCCACATCCATCTGCGCTTCGGCGAGCGGCTTGCCGTTGTTGCTGGCCTGCAAGAACACCAGGCGCTCGCGGCGCGCTTCGACACCTTCGGCAATGGCCCGCAGCACGCTGGCGCGTTGTGCACCGCTAGTGCTCGACCAGTCGGCGAACGCCGCTTTCGCCGCCAGGGTGGCGCGCTCTACCGCTGCGCCATCACCACCGGCGACTTCGGCCAGCTGCTGCTCATTGCTCGGGTTGATCACCGCGAGCGGCTGCGGTCCGTGCTGCCAGACACCATCGATGTAGACACCCGGAAGCTTCATCATGCTGGCACCGCCTGCATCCAGCGGTTCTGGTCGATTTCGATCAGGCTCGGGCCCTTGCGGTCGCAGGCCTGGCGCAGCGCTTCACGCAATTGTTCGACATCGCCGACCGCCTGGGCCGCACAGCCCAGGGCTTTGGCCACGCCGATGAAATCCGGGGTATGAATGTCCACGCCCACCGGCTCGATGGCACGGTTGACCATGTACTTCTTGATTTCCTCGTAACCCTGGTTGTTCCACAACAGGACGATCAAGGGCACCTGCGCCTCGGTGGCACTGGCCAGTTCCGGCAGGGTGAACTGCAGACCACCGTCGCCGATCAGGCAGATCACTGGTGCGCGGTCTTCGATGGCTTCGGCACTGCCCAACCAGGCACCCATGGCCGCCGGCAAGGCGTAACCGAGGGTGCCGTAGCCGGTGGAAGCGTTGAACCAGCGTCGCGGCTGATCCATGTCCAGGGTCAGGTTGCCGGTGTACACCGGTTGCGTCGAGTCGCCCACCAGCACCGCGTTCGGCAAGGTGTCGAGCAAGGTCTTGAGCATGCGCGTCTGGCTGTGCATCGGCAGATCCCAGTCGGCCAGCAGGCGCTCACGCAGGCGCGCGGCACGGCAGGCGCCCCACTCACTGGCGCGTACCGGCGCGGGCTGTTCGGCCAACGCCACCAGCAGCGCCTGGGTGGCTACTGTAGCGTCGGCCACCAGGGCGAGCTCCGGCGGATAGTTACGCACGGTCTGGTCCGGGTCGATGTCGATGCGCAGCAGGCGGCCAGGAATCTCGAAGCCACCCTTGAAGGTCACGTCGTAGTCGGTTTCGGCAAGCTCGGTACCAATGGCCAGTACCACGTCGGCTTCGGCAACCAGTTCGCGGGTTGCCACCAGCGACTGGGTCGAACCGATCTGCAGCGGATGGCTGGCCGGCAGCACGCCCTTGGCGTTGATGGTCAGTGCCACCGGTGCCTGCAGGTATTCAGCCAGGCGGGTCAGGACTACATTGGCATCGATGGCGCCACCGCCAGCGAGAATCAGCGGACGTCGGGCACTGGCCAGCAACGCGGCCATTTGCGCTACCGGTGCCGGTGCGGCGCCAGCGCGGACAACACGCACAGGAGCACTGGCGAGCAGGTGATCGGCGTCTTCAACCAGCACATCCAATGGAATCTCGATATGCACCGGGCGTGGACGCGTGCCGTCGAACACGGCGAACGCACGGGCCAGCACCATCGGCAGGTCGTCAGCGCTCATCAGGGTGTGCGAGAACGCCGCCACGCCAGCGACCAGACTGCCTTGGGCCGGCAACTCGTGCAGTTTGCCGCGCCCACCACCGAGCTGGTTGCGCGACTGGACGCTGGAGATCACCAGCATCGGGATCGAGTCGGCGTAGGCCTGGCCCATGGCCGTGGTGATGTTGGTCATCCCCGGGCCGGTAATAATGAAGCACACGCCCGGCTTGCCACGGGTGCGCGAATAGCCATCAGCCATGAAGCCTGCGCCTTGCTCGTGACGTGGCGTGATGTGCCGGATAGAGGAACGCGCCAACCCGCGGTAGAGCTCGACGGTATGCACGCCGGGAATTCCGAAGACATGGTCAACGCCATAGCCTTCAAGGAGTTTGACCAGTACTTCACCGCAAGTTGCCATGTTCGTCTGCCTGTTATTGTGCTGAAAACAGGCTTTATTGGACCGCTGCCTCGCTACCGGCACAATGCAAAAAAGCTCATACTAGCCATGTCCACAGATCATGGCTGATGCCCGATGAAACGCTTGCCGCCGCTGCCCGCCCTGCACACTTTTCTGGTTACCGCCCAGTGCTGCAACTTCACCCGCGCGGCGCAGGTGCTGCATATCACCCAGGGCGCCGTCAGCCGGCAGATCGCCGGTCTTGAGGAGCATCTGGGTTATGCCCTGTTTCTGCGCCAGGCCCGCGGCCTGAGCCTGACCCGCGAAGGCCAGGACTGGCTGCCACGAGTACAGCAGGTGTTCGCCTTGATCGAGGAAGGCGTGCAACACGTCGGCGCACGCAGCGCCACCTTGCAACTCAAGGCACCTACGTGTGTGATGCGCTGGCTGCTGCCGCGGCTGATGGAATGGCAGGCATTGCGCCCGGATGTGCCGGTGGAGCTGACCACTACGGTGCAGCACGGCGTGGATTTTCGTCGTGAAGTGTTCGATGCGGCGGTGGTGTATGGCGCAGCGCCTAATCACGGCTTGCACAGGCTCAAGCTGTTCGATGAACAACTTACCCCCGTGTGCGCACCACAGTTGCTAGCCGGCCCCATACCCTTGCAGCAGCTGGCGGACCTGGAGCAACACATGCTGCTGCACCCGACCCGCGACCAGCACGACTGGAATACCTGGCTCGGCGCAGCCGGCGCCGCCCTGCCCCGGCAAGGTAAAGGCCAGCACTTCGAGACCCTCGATATGGCCATGTCCATGGCCTCCCAAGGTACCGGGGTGGCCATCGGCGACTGGTCGCTGATCGGTGATGACCTGACCTGCGGGCGGCTGGTAGCGCCCTTCCCGCTCAGGGTCAGCACCGGCCAGGGCTATTACCTGGTCTGGCCGCAAGGTTCAGCTTCATCGACCTTGCAGGAATTGCTCGACTGGCTGTGGGGGGGGGGGGGGTGGGGGGGGTGGGGGGTGGGGGGGAGGGAAGGAACCGGGGCGGAGACC
>NZ_JBMOWO010000036.1:0-12847 GCF_049310525.1 Pseudomonas sp. GZD-222 | reverse complement strand
CTGCCTCTTGCTAGTGTTTATTTTTTGTTGTTCCTTCTCCCCTCCCCCCCCCCCCCCCCCCCCCCCCCCCCCCCCCCCCCCCCCCCCCCCCCCCCCCCCCCCACCGCTCAGTAACCGACAGTGAAACGCTGACGCGAGTGAGCGGGCTTCTCCACTTCATCGAGCATGGCAATGGCGTAGTCGGCAAAGCTGATCCAGCTCTTGCCGTCGGCGCCGATCAACAGGTGATCCTTGCCGGTCTTGTAGCTGCCGGTCCGCGCACCTTCAACAAACTCGGCCGACGGTGACAGGAAAGTCCAGTCCAGTTCCTTTTCCTGGCGCAGGGTATCGAGGTAATGCCCCCCGGCAGTGGCCTCGGCCTTGTACGCTTCAGGAAAGTCCGGGCTATCGATGACCTTGTGCCCCGACGGCAACAACAGGCTGCCGGCCCCGCCCACTACCAGCAGCCGCTTGACCCCGGCCTTCTTCACCGGCTCGATGATGGCCTGCGGCTTGATGCTGGAAAAATGCGCCGCGCTGAGCACCACGTCGTGCCCAGCCAGTGCCTGTTCCAGCGCGGCGGCATCACTGACATCCAGCGCCACGCTGTTCACCCCGTCGCGGCCCTGCAGGCTGGCCGGATTGCGGGCGATAGCGGTGACACTGTGGCCACGACGCAGGGCTTCTTCCAGCAACTGGCTACCGGCACGGCCGGTTGCCCCGATGATTGCGATCTTGCTCATAAAAAACCTCCAGTCAGGATTGAATGACACTTACCACTTCATTTCGCCCTTGGCGACCTTGGCGCTGAGCTCCAGCGAGCTCTCCTCGCCCAGGTCCGGGAAGCGTTTTTTCATCGCCGCAATCAACGCAGCGGCGTTGTCGGCCTTGGCAGTTTCTTCGTCGAAGGCACGGATGTAGTCAGCGGTGAAACGCACCGCTTCAAGCGATTCGCCGGGCTGCCCCAGGTAATGACCAGGCACCACGACCTGCGGCTTGAGCAGTTCGATGCGTTTGAGGGTCGTAAGCCAGTCCTTGTGCGATTGCGCCGTCTGGGTGTCGGCCATCCAGACATGCAGGTTGTGCGCGACCACCACACCGCCGACCACCGCCTTGATCGACGGAATCCAGACAAAGCTGCGGTCCGCTTGCGGCCCATCAAGACCGAGCACTTCAAGGTGCTGGTCTTCCAGTGTCAGTCGATTACCTTCCAGCACCTGTGGGACCACCAGTTTTGCTGGTTTGTCCGTGCCCATCTGCGGTCCCCAATAGGCCAGTTTGGCGTCCATGGTCTGCTTGATATGGGCAACCGTTGCCGCCGAGGCGACGACTTTGGCCTGTGGGTAGGCATCGGTAAGGGTCTGCAGGCCGAAGTAGTAATCCGGATCGCCGTGACTGATATAGATAGTGGTCAGGTGTTTGCCGCTAGCGCGCAGTTTTGCCAGTACCTGCTCGGCCTGGCCTTTGCCGAACTGGGCATCGACGAGAATAGCGTCGCGTTTGCCGCTGACGATGACCGAGCTGACCGGAAATAGCGCTGCGGTGCCCGGGTTGTAAACATCCAGTGTCAACGGCTGCTCGGCTGCATGGGCCTGGGCCAGTACACCGAGGGTGGCAACGGCCAGCAACAACCCGCGCAAGGAGAATGAACGACGCATCAAGGCAATTCCTGTGAGAGAGGCAATGAGCAACAGCTTAGTTGCACGAACCAATACAAAAAATGCGATGCTTAGGATTAGTTTGTTTCTAAAATCGGGCAAATCATGGATCGTCTGACAGCAATGCGTGTCTTCGTCAGTGTGGTCGATCTGGGCAGCCAGTCGGCCGCGGCTGATCACCTGGACCTATCGCGCCCGGTGGTATCCCGGTACCTCGCCGAGCTGGAAGACTGGGTCGGCGCACGCCTGATGCAACGCACCACCCGCCGCTTGAGCCTGACTGCCGCAGGCCAGGAAACCCTGCCGCGCTGCCGGCAGATGCTGGAACTGGCCGGCGACCTGCAAGCGGCCGTGAGCACACCGGATGAAGCGCCACGGGGTGAGCTGCGGATCAGCGTCAGCACCTCGTTCGGCCAGGCACAATTGATGGACGCCATGGCCGATTACGTCAAACGCTACCCCGGGGTGAAGATCGACCTGCAAATGCTCGATCGCACGGTGAACCTGGTGGACGAGCGCATCGACCTGGCGATCCGCACCAGCAACGACCTGGACCCCAACCTGATCGCCCGTCGCCTGACCGTGTGCCGCTCGGTGATCTGCGCCTCTCCCGCCTACCTGCGCGAACACCCGGCACCCTTGCAGGTCGAGGACCTGGCCCGGCACAACTGCCTGACTCACTCCTATTTCGGCCGCAGCCTCTGGCACTTCGACGTAGAGGGCGAAACGGTCTCGGTTCCCATTCAGGGCAATATCAGCGCCAACGAAGCGATGACCCTGCAAAGGGCAGCCCTGGCCGGTGCCGGGATCGCCATGCTGCCCACCTACCAGGTTGCCCCCGCCCTGCACAGTGGCGAGCTGGTGCGCCTGTTACCCCAGGCCAAGCCCCGCGAACTCAACCTCAACGCCGTCTATACCTCGCGCAAACACATGCCGGCCACCTTGCGCAGCATGCTCGACTTCCTCGCCGAGCGCTTCACCGCCGAACCTGCATGGGACCGCGACCTGCACTAGCGCAGGCAGTCCGGACGAAGCTGGCCTATGCTTTAAATAGCACCTGTGTGCGGAGAGAAAGAGGTGAGCACCATGGGCCTCAAATCCAGAAAATGCGCCGCTGTCTGTGCCATCGCCGCTGTAGTCGGGCTTTATGCCGCAGCCGCCTACCGGGTCGAACAGATCCGTAATCAGCCGTATTCGGCAGCCAGTTGCAGCCTGGCCCATTGCGTCCCGCACACCGCCACCCTGAGCGCCCTCAAATAAGCGTAATCCAGGCCGACTATCGCGCTGGCGCATGGATTGGAGCAGACGCTTAGCAAGCTATCGAGTACACTGACCAGCACTCGCTTTCGCAGCACACGCCTGCGAAATAACCCTGCCCTACGAGCTGGCCCGTGACGCAACTCAACACTCCGCAACCGGTCCTGCGCAGCGTGCTGGTTGCGCTGATGCTGGCAATTTTCCTCGGCGCTCTGGACCAGACCATCGTCGCCGTGTCGATGCCGGCGATTTCCGCGCAATTCAACGATGTTGGCCTGCTTGCCTGGGTGATCTCCGGCTACATGGTGGCGATGACCGTGGCCGTCCCGATCTACGGCAAGCTCGGCGACTTGTACGGCAGACGGCGGATGATCCTCACCGGCACCGCGCTGTTCACGATCGCTTCGCTGTTCTGCGCCCTCGCCCAGAACATGGAGCAACTGGTCCTGGCGCGCGTGCTGCAAGGCATTGGTGCGGGCGGCATGGTTTCGGTCAGCCAGGCGATCATCGGTGACTTCGTCCCGCCTCGCGAACGCGGTCGCTATCAGGGCTACTTCAGCAGCATGTACGCCCTGGCCAGCGTGATGGGCCCGGTGCTTGGCGGTTACCTCACCGAGTACCTGTCCTGGCGTTGGGTGTTCTGGTTGAACCTGCCGCTGGGGCTTACGGCCTGGTGGGTAACCCGACGGGCGCTGCAAACCCTGGTGGTGCCGCAACGTCAGGTACAGGTCGACTACATCGGCGCCGCCCTGCTGATTTTCGGTCTCAGCAGCCTGTTGCTGGGGATTACCCTGATCGGCCAGGGTCACGCCTGGTACACCTCCGAGGTGAACTCCCTGCTGGCCTGTGCCCTGGGCGGACTGTTGGTTTTCGTCCTCCACGAACGCCGCACGCCAGAGCCCTTGCTACCCCTCAAGTTGTTCGCCAATCCAGTCGCCACCCTGTGCTGGTGCACCCTGTTTTTCACCAGCTTCCAGGCCATTTCCCTGACCATGCTGATGCCGCTGCGCTACCAGAGCATTACCGGCGCCGGCGCCGACAGCGCGGCCCTGCACTTGCTGCCACTGGCCATCGGCCTGCCGATCGGTGCCTATTGCGGGGGGCGCCTGACCAGCTTCACCGGCCGTTACAAACCGCAGATTCTAGGCGGGGCGCTGCTGATGCCGTTTGCCATCGTTGGCATGGCCTTCACCGCACCGGAGTCTGCCTGGCTCAGTGGGCTGTTCATGGTCTTGACCGGGATTGCCTCGGGCTTGCAGTTTCCCACCTCGCTGGTCGCAGCCCAGAGCGCGGTGGAAGCGCGGGATATCGGCGTCGCCACCAGCACCAGCAACCTGTTCCGCTCGCTGGGCGGGGCCATGGGCGTTGCCTGCATGTCGGCGCTGTTGCTGGCGATGCTCCAGGAAGGTGGCCTGAGCCTGGCCGGCGACGCCTTGCTTGGCAGCCTCCAGGCCGGCGAACCGAGCGCCTCGATGCAAGCGCAATTGCTGACGACCTTCCGCCATTTGTTGCTCGGCAGTGCTATGGTGTCCCTGTTCGGACTGACGGCTGCGCTGGCCCTGCCGGACAGGGAATTGCGCGGCCGTACGTAGGACGTTTACTACGGCCGCGGAAACAATTCATCACAAACCTTCACAAAGTCTCATTTGCGCAAGGTCGGGCTCAAGCGCAGCATATCTAGCCCGGTATCGATCCACAGTTCGGCTTGAGCCAGCAGGTCGAAGCTTTCCGGAAGCAGCAGCCAGCGACGGATCAGGCCGTCTATATAGGCATAGATCGCCAGCGCCGCACGCTCGGGATCTATATCGGCGGGCAGTTGCCCGCGCTTGACTGCATTGCCCAGCGACAGCGCAATATGGGCATGACACTCAAACGTCGAGGTTTGCCGCTGTTGGCGGATCTCGCACATGTCATCGGTGAATTCACACTTGTGATGCAGAATTTCGTTGATTCGCCGGGTTTTCGGGTCGAGCACCATCTGGTGCATCAACTGAACCAGCAGCTTGCGCATGCAGCCAAGAGGATCAAGTTCATCTTCGCTTTCACTGGCGCGTGCCAAGGCATCCAGCGGCTCGTGCAAGCTTTCGAGCATGGCCTCGACCAGCTCGGCCTTGTCGTTGAAGTGCCAATAGATCGCGCCGCGGGTTACCCCCGCCAGTTTGGCGATATCGGCCAGGGTGGTACGCGCTACCCCGCGCTTGTAGAAGGCCTTTTCCGCAGCTTCGAGAATCTGCGCGCGGGTTTCCTGGGCTTCCTCTTTGGTTCGACGGACCATGGCAGTACGACCTCATCAAAACCCAGGCGCATGCACGGGCACCCGGGGGCTGGGCCGGATCAACCTCTGACAGGTTGTTACCGGAGTATGAATTTCAAGGCTTGCGGCGAGCACAGGCATCGTCAGCAAAGTATTTACAAACAACCATGAATGTAAGTATATTCCTTAGCAAGCTATTTATCCACTCGACAAAATTTTTCTATTGCACCCTTTCAATTATTCTTGAGCGTCTTCAGCTCTTGCGACCCGAGGATCTTCATGCAATTCAAGCCAGCTGTTACCGCTCTGGTTTCCGCCGTCGCCCTGGCAACACTGCTCAGCGGCTGTAAAAAGGAAGAGGCTGCGCCTGCTGCGCAAGTTCCTCAGGTCGGCGTCGTTACCCTGCAAACCCAGGCCTATACCCTGACGTCCGACCTGCCGGGGCGCACCACCGCGTACCGCATTGCCGAGGTCCGTCCGCAGGTCAATGGCATCATTCTCAAGCGCCTGTTCAAAGAAGGCACCGAGGTCAAGGAAGGTCAGCAGCTGTACCAGATCGATCCTTCGGTGTACGAAGCGACGCTGGCCAGCGCCCAGGCCAACCTGCAATCGACCCGTTCGCTGTCGGAGCGCTACAAGCAGCTCGTCGCCGAACAAGCGGTCAGCCGTCAGGAATACGACGACGCGCAAGCCAAACGTTTGCAAGCTGAAGCTTCGCTGCGCAGCGCCCAGATCGACCTGCGTTACACCAAGGTTCTGGCCCCGCTGAGCGGTCGTATCGGTCGTTCGTCCGTGACTGAAGGTGCGCTGGTCAACAATGGCCAGGCCGACGCCATGGCGGTGATCCAGCAGCTGGACCCGATCTACGTCGACGTCACCCAGTCCTCGGCCGAGCTGCTCAAGCTGCGCCGTGAACTGGAAAGCGGCCAGTTGCAGAAGGTCGGCGACAATGCCGCCAAGGTCACCCTGACCCTGGAAGACGGCAGCACCTATCGCCAGGAAGGTCGTCTGGAGTTCTCTGAAGTCTCGGTTGATCCGACCACCGGCTCGGTAACCCTGCGTGCCGTGTTCCCGAACCCTGAGCACAACCTGCTGCCAGGCATGTTCGTTCACGCGCGCCTGAAGGCCGGTGTCAACGCCGAAGCCATCCTCGCGCCGCAACAGGGCGTGACCCGTGACCTCAAAGGCCAGCCGACCGCCCTGGTGGTCGACAAGGACAACAAGGTTGAACTGCGTCAGCTGGAAGCCAGCCGTACCGTCGGTAGCGACTGGCTGATCGTCAAAGGCCTGAGCGCCGGCGACCGCCTGATCACCGAAGGTCTGCAGTTCGTGCGCCCGGGCATCGAAGTCAAAGCCACCGAAGCCACCAACGTCAAGCCTGCTCAGCCAGCCCAGGCCAATGCAACGACTGCAGGGGCCAAAGGGGAGTAAACCATGTCGAGATTCTTTATCGATCGCCCGATCTTTGCCTGGGTGATCGCCTTGGTGATCATGTTGGTCGGCGCTTTGTCGATCCTCAAGTTGCCAATCAACCAGTACCCGAGCATCGCCCCGCCAGCCATCGCCATCGCCGTAACCTACCCGGGCGCTTCGGCGCAGACCGTGCAGGACACCGTGGTGCAGGTGATCGAGCAGCAGCTCAACGGGATCGACAACCTGCGTTATGTCTCGTCGGAAAGTAACTCCGACGGCACCATGACCATCACTGCGACCTTCGAGCAAGGGACCAACTCCGATACCGCCCAGGTCCAGGTCCAGAACAAGCTGAACCTGGCCACCCCGCTGCTGCCACAAGAAGTGCAGCAACAGGGTATTCGTGTGACCAAGGCGGTGAAGAACTTCCTCCTGGTAATCGGCCTGGTCTCCGAAGATGGCAGCATGACCAAGGACGACCTGGCCAACTACATCGTTTCCAACATGCAGGACCCGATCTCGCGTACTGCCGGTGTCGGTGACTTCCAGGTGTTCGGTGCCCAGTACGCCATGCGTATCTGGCTCGACCCGGCCAAGCTGAACAAGTACCAGCTGACTCCTGTCGACGTGCGCACCGCTGTGGCGGCGCAGAACGTTCAGGTGTCGTCCGGTCAGATCGGTGGTCTGCCAGCCCTGCCCGGCCAGCAGTTGAACGCCACCATCATCGGCAAGACCCGTCTGCAGACCGCCGAGCAGTTTGAAAAGATCCTGCTCAAGGTTAACCGCGACGGTTCGCAAGTACGCCTGGGTGATGTTGCCACCGTCGGTCTTGGCGGCGAAAACTACGCCGTCAGCGCCCAGTTCAACGGCAAGCCGGCCTCGGGTCTGGCGGTCAAACTGGCAACCGGGGCCAACGCCCTGGACACCGCCAAAGCCCTGCGCAAGACCGTCAGCGAGCTGGAACCGTTCTTCCCGCCTGGGATGAAAGTGGTGTTCCCGTATGACACCACGCCAGTAGTAACCGAATCGATCAGCGGGGTAATCCACACCCTGATCGAAGCGATCGTGCTGGTGTTCCTGGTGATGTACCTGTTCCTGCAGAACTTCCGCGCGACCATCATCACCACCATGACGGTTCCGGTGGTATTGCTTGGCACCTTCGGCATCCTCGCGGCCGCCGGCTTCAGTATCAACACCCTGACCATGTTCGGCATGGTGCTCGCCATCGGTCTATTGGTGGATGACGCCATCGTTGTGGTGGAAAACGTCGAGCGGGTGATGTCCGAAGAGGGCCTGTCACCCAAGGAAGCGACCAAGAAGTCCATGGGCCAGATCCAGGGCGCGCTGGTCGGTATCGCCATGGTGCTCTCGGCGGTACTGCTGCCAATGGCGTTCTTCGGCGGTTCCACCGGGGTGATCTACAAGCAGTTCTCGATCACCATTGTGTCGGCCATGGCGCTGTCGGTGCTGGTCGCCCTGATCTTCACCCCGGCCTTGTGTGCGACCATGCTCAAGCCGATTGCCAAGGGTGAGCATCATGTTGCCAAGCGCGGTTTCTTTGGCTGGTTCAACCGTAACTTCGACCGCAGCGTACAGAGCTACGAGCGTGGCGTAGGCAGCATCCTGCGCAACAAGGCGCCGTACATGCTCGCCTACCTGTTGATCATGGTCGGCATGATCTGGCTGTTCACCCGCATCCCTACCGCGTTCCTCCCCGAGGAAGACCAGGGCGTACTCTTCGCCCAGGTACAAACCCCGGCCGGCTCCAGTGCCGAACGCACGCAGGTGGTGATCGACGAAATGCGCAGCTACCTGCTCGACAAGGAGTCCGATACCGTTGCCTCGGTATTTAC
The DNA here is from genome assembly GCF_049310525.1 of Pseudomonas sp. GZD-222. Classification (NCBI taxonomy): domain Bacteria; kingdom Pseudomonadati; phylum Pseudomonadota; class Gammaproteobacteria; order Pseudomonadales; family Pseudomonadaceae; genus Pseudomonas; species Pseudomonas sp. GZD-222. The sequence continues at coordinate 4,433 of NZ_JBMOWO010000036.1, read as the reverse complement.
CGTGAACGGCTTCAACTTCGCCGGTCGTGGCCAGAGCTCGGGTATGGCCTTCATCATGCTCAAGCCATGGGATGAGCGTTCGGCCGAGAACAACGTGTTCAACCTGGCCAACCGTGCCCAACAGCACTTCTTCACCTTCCGCGACGCGATGGTGTTCGCCTTTGCCCCGCCTGCGGTACTGGAGCTGGGTAACGCCACCGGTTTTGACGTGTTCCTGCAAGACCGTGCCGGTGTTGGCCACGACAAGCTGATGGAAGCGCGCAACCAGTTCCTCGGCATGGCCGCACAGAGCAAGATCCTCTCGGCAGTACGTCCGAACGGCCTGAACGATGAACCGCAGTACCAGCTGACCGTCGACGACGAGCGCGCCAGTGCCTTGGGCGTGACCATTGCCGACATCAACAACACCCTGTCGATTGCCCTGGGTGCCAGCTACGTCAACGACTTCATCGACCGTGGTCGGGTGAAGAAAGTCTACATCCAGGGTGAAGCGGCTTCGCGCATGAGCCCGGAAGACTTGCAGAAGTGGTACGTGCGTAACGCTGTCGGCGAGATGGTGCCGTTTTCCTCCTTCGCCAAAGGCGAGTGGATCTACGGTGCACCGAAGCTGTCGCGTTACAACGGTGTCGAAGCGATGGAAATCCTCGGCGCACCAGCCCCTGGCTACAGTACCGGTGAAGCGATGCTCGAAGTCGAGCGTATCGCCGCTCAACTGCCCAAGGGCATTGGTTACTCCTGGACCGGCCTGTCGTACGAGGAGCGCCTGTCCGGCTCCCAGGCGCCTGCGCTGTACGCCCTGTCGCTGCTGATGGTATTCCTGTGTCTGGCGGCACTGTATGAAAGCTGGTCGATCCCGATCGCGGTCATGCTCGTGGTACCGCTGGGGATCATCGGTGCGCTGCTGGCTACCAGCCTGCGCGGTCTGTCCAACGACGTGTACTTCCAGGTCGGCTTGTTGACCACCATCGGTCTTGCGGCGAAGAACGCGATTCTGATCGTCGAGTTCGCCAAAGAACTGCACGAGCAAGGTCGCAGCCTCGCCGATGCTGCCATTGAAGCGTGCCGGATGCGTCTGCGGCCGATCATCATGACCTCGCTGGCGTTCATTCTCGGCGTGGTACCGTTGGCTATCTCCACCGGTGCAGGTTCGGGCAGCCAGCATGCCATTGGTACCGGGGTAATCGGCGGGATGCTGACGGCCACCGTACTGGCAATCTTCTGGGTACCGCTGTTCTTCGTTAGCGTGTCGTCGCTGTTCGGTAGCAAGAAGCCCGAAGAAGACGCCACCCCTGAAACTCCACGCTATGAGGCTGGGCAATGAGTAAGTCCCTGTTGTCCCTGGCGGTCACCGCTTTCATCCTTGGCGGCTGCTCGCTGATCCCTGACTACCAGACCCCGGAATCGCCGGTGGCCACGCAGTGGCCGCAAGGCCCTGCCTATTCGCCGACCGAGTCGGCGAATGTCGCCGCCGCCGAGCAAGGCTGGCGTCAGTTCTTCCAGGACCCGGCGCTGCAGCAGCTGATCCAGACTTCGCTGGTCAACAACCGCGACCTCAAGGTCGCGGCGCTGAACATCGACGCCTACCGCGCGCAGTACCGCATCCAGCGAGCCGACCTGTTCCCTGCGGTCAGCGCCAATGGCAGCGGCAGCCGTCAACGGATGCCGGCCGACATGTCGCAGACCGGTGAATCCGGCATCACCAGCACCTATTCGGCAACCCTCGGGGTGAGCGCCTATGAACTCGACCTGTTCGGTCGCGTACGCAGCCTCACCGAGCAGCAACTGGAAATCTACCTGTCCAGTGAAGAAGCGCGGCGCTCGACCCAGATCGCCCTGGTCGCCAGCGTGGCCAACGCCTACTTCACCTGGCAGGCCGATCAGGACCTGCTCAAGCTGACCGAAGACACCCTCAAGACCTACGAGCAAAGCTACGCGTTGACCTTGCGCAGCAATGAAGTGGGTGTGGCCTCGGCCCTGGACCTGAGCCAGGCACGGACCTCGGTAGAGGGTGCCCGAGTCAAGCTGGCCCAATACCAGCGCCTGGTTGCCCAGGATCAGAACAGCCTGGCTGTGCTGCTCGGCACCGGCATTCCGGCCAACCTGCCGGCGGCCAAGGACCTCGACAGCGACCTGCTGGCCGAGGTACCGGCGGGCCTGCCGTCCGACGTGCTGCACCGGCGTCCGGACATCCAGGAAGCCGAGCACCTGCTCAAGGCTGCCAACGCCAACATCGGCGCGGCCCGGGCTGCGTTCTTCCCGAGCATCAGCCTGACCGCCAACGCCGGCACCATCAGCCCGGACATGAGCGGGCTGTTCAACGGTGGTTCCGGTACCTGGTTGTTCCAGCCGCAGATCAATCTGCCGATCTTCAACGCCGGGGCCCTGCGTGCCAGCCTCGACTACTCGAAGATCCAGAAGGACATCAACGTCGCCAAGTACGAGAAAACCATTCAGACCGCCTTCCAGGAAGTCTCCGATGGCCTCGCGGCGCGCAAGACCTTCAACGAGCAGTTGCAAGCCCAGCGTGATCTGGTGTCTGCCAACCAGGACTACTACCGTCTGGCCGAGCGTCGCTACCGTATCGGTGTCGACAGCAACCTGACCTTCCTCGACGCCCAGCGTCAGTTGTTCAACAGCCAACAGTCGTTGATCACTGACCGCCTGTCGCAGCTGGTCAGCGAGGTCAACCTGTACAAGGCCCTCGGTGGCGGCTGGTACGAACAGACCGGTCAGGCGCAGCAGCAGGCTGCGGTTGAGTCGTCGAAAGGCTGAGTCTGGTTTGTGGTTCAGAAGCCCACCCTTGCGGTGGGCTTTTTTATGCCCACGAATTACTTGTAGGAGCGGATTCATCCGCGATGGCGTGCACAGCGCGCCCCTAAAACAGGACTGCTGCGCAGTCCATCGCGGATAAATCCGCTCCTACAAACTAACCAAACAGTTACCGTTCGATTACCGCCCAATACCGCCTGTAACGAATTGATTCATCCCCTCCCGCCGCCGCACCATCCCTTCGCTGCTTTTGCAAAGCACTCCCCTAAAGACTGTTGCCCGGCCTGCGACCCCTAAACGTCGCAGCGGATGGCTTCGGCTTGAATAAAAACAAGAGACACACACAATGACCACACCCGCACCCGCACGACATCTGCTTCCCGGCCTGCTGGCCATGACTTGCGCCCTCCCGGCCCTGGCGGCTGAAAGTGGCTTTGTCGAAGATGCCAAGGCCAGCCTCAACCTGCGCAATTTCTACATCAACCGTAACTTCGTCGACCCGGCCAACCCGCAAGGCAAAGCCGAGGAATGGACCCAGAGTTTCATCCTCGACGCCCGCTCCGGCTTCACCCAGGGCATCGTCGGCTTCGGTGTCGATGTGCTCGGGTTGTACTCGGTGAAGCTCGATGGCGGCAAGGGCACCGCAGGTACTCACCTGCTGCCGGTGCATGACGATGGGCGCCCGGCAGATGATTTCGGCCGCCTGGGCGTGGCGCTCAAGGCCAAGGTGTCGAATTCCGAGCTGAAAGTCGGCGAATGGATGCCCGTACTGCCGATCCTGCGCTCGGATGATGGCCGCTCGCTGCCGCAGACCTTCCGCGGCGGGCAGATCACCTCCCAGGAAATCGCCGGCCTCACGCTGTATGGCGGGCAGTTCCGCGCTAACAGCCCGCGCAATGACGCGAGCATGGAAGACATGTCGATGAACGGCAAGGCGGCCTTCACTTCCGACCGTTTCAACTTTGCCGGCGGCGAGTACAGCTTCAACGACAAGCGCACCCTGATCGGTTTGTGGAACGCTGAACTGAAAGACATCTACAGCCAGCAGTACATCAACCTGGTGCACAGCCAGCCTGTGGGTAACTGGACCCTGGGGGCCAACCTGGGTTACTTCATCGGCAAGGAAGACGGCGCCGAACGGGCCGGCGAGCTGGACAACCGCACCGCCTCGGCCCTGCTGTCGGCCCGGTATGGCAGCAGCACCTTCTATGTCGGTCTGCAAAAGGTCAGCGGTGATGATGGCTGGATGCGAGTCAACGGCACCAGCGGCGGCACCCTCGCCAACGACAGCTACAACTCCAGCTTCGACAATGCCAAAGAGCGTTCCTGGCAACTGCGCCACGACTTCAACTTTGCTGGTGTCGGCATCCCTGGACTGACCCTGATGAACCGCTACATCAGCGGTGACAACGTCCACACCACCACGGTCAGCGACGGCAAGGAATGGGCGCGGGAATCGGAACTGGCCTACGTGATCCAGTCAGGCAGCTTGAAGAACCTGTCGTTCAAATGGCGCAACTCGACCATGCGTCGTGACTACAGCAGCAATGCCTTTGACGAGAACCGCCTGATCATCAGCTACCCGATCAGTATTCTTTAAAGAATCGCGGGGGGGGGATGGCTTCACCCCCTTCCACTCCCCCTGGGGGGGGGGGGTTTACTCC
>NZ_JBMOWO010000035.1:0-15802 GCF_049310525.1 Pseudomonas sp. GZD-222 | reverse complement strand
GAGCTACACCCCCCCCCCCCCTTTTTACCCTCCGCTGGTCTCCCCCCCCCCCCCCCCCCGATAGCGCTCACCCCCCACGCACAGTACGACTACGCTGCCCGGTCACCCCCACCGGCACATCCCCTTGCAAGGTCACCCGGCGCACCACCCGGTCCTGGGTACCGTAGTCATCCACGGCATAGTGCTGAGTGGCGCGGTTGTCCCAGATCGCCACATCCCCCGCCTGCCAGCGCCAGCGCACGGTGTTTTCCAGGCGCGTGACATGGCTCTGCAGCAGGTTGAACAGGTGCGTGGAGTCAAACAGCGAATAGCCTTTCAGGCGTTTGACGAAGTGGCCAAGCAACAAGTGTTTTTCCCCGCTGACCGGGTGCACGCGCACCACCGGGTGCTCGGTTTCATAGACGGTCGAGGTGAAGATACGGCGGTAGCTTTCCTGTTGCTCCAGGGTGACATTCGGCTTGGCCGCGGCGTAGTCATATTCGTTGCTGTGCACCGCCCAGAGTTGTTCAGCCAAAGCCTGCAACTCTGCGGAAAGGTCCTGATAGGCCGTCGCCGTGTTGGCCCAGACAGTGTCGCCGCCCGACGCGGGCGCTACCACCGAACGCAGGATCGATGCTTTCGGATAGGCGTCAACGAAGGTCACATCGGTGTGCCAGGAGTTGGCCCGGCGCTCACCGTCCAGCTCCAGCAGGAACCGCGTTCCTTCACGCACCGGCACCGTCGGATGGGCAATAGGTTCGCCCAGCAGGTGGGCGAACGCCTCCTGGCCCTGATCGTCGAGATGATGCTGGGCGCGGAAGAAGATCACTTTGTGCTGCACCAGAGCGGCCTGGATGGCCTCGATCACGGCGGGCTCAAGGTCGGCGCTCAGTTGCACTCCACGAATCTCGGCGCCGATGCGCCCGGCCACCGGATGGATATCCAGCGCTTGGCTGATGGGTGCTACGGCGTGTGCGGCATTGCTCATGGTATGACCCTCATCTGGCTGCTCTAGGAAAAATGCCGATGAAACACTTGCGCTATCCATATGCAAATAAGCTCTAATAGATATTCACATGCTTCATTGACGGAATAAGAGCTTGCATTTAAAACCTGAGGCTTCGTGGCGGCAAATACCTTCGCCGTATTTTTGGAATGCCGGGAAAGCATATGGATCTTCGCCAACTGCGTTACTTCATCGCCCTTACTGAACACCGCAGTTTTGTCCGCGCGGCCGACGCCATGGGCATCACCCAACCGGCTTTCAGCCGTAGCATCCAGGGCCTGGAACAGGAGTTCGGTTGTGTGCTTGTGGACCGAGGCAACAAGGACTTGCGCCCGACGCCAGAAGGCCAGGTCGTGCTGCAGCACGCCTTGCGCCTGGTCCAGGGCGCGGCCCAGTTGAGTTGCGAAGTACTGCAGATGACCAAACTGGATGCAGGCGAGCTGCACTTCGGCTGCGGCCCGGCTCCCGCCGTGCAGTTGGTGCCGCAAGCCCTGGCACGCTTTCTCCAGGTGCACCCCAAGGTGCGCACCCGCCTAGAGGTGGACAACTGGGAAAAACTCAGCCGCGCGTTGAACCGTGAGGAGATCGAATTCTTCATTGCCGACATCCGCCAGTTCGAAGCGGACCCGAACTTCCAGACCCTGCCATTGAGCCCGCGCCGCGGACTGTTCTTCTGCCGCCCGGGTCACCCGTTGCTGGCCAAGGACAGCCTGTCGACCAACGACATGTTCGACTACCCGCTGGCCACCACGCTGATTCCGCCTGGGGTGCGCAAACTGCTGGCCAATCTCAGCGGCAAGACCGATTTCACCCCGCAGTTGCTCACCGAGCACTTGCCGACCCTGGTGCGCCTGGTGCTCGACAGCGATGCCATCGGCATCGGTACCGAAGAAGCCTTTGCCAGCGAGATTCAGCAAGGCCGCCTGGTGCGCCTGCACTGGCGCAATCTGCCGGCCAACCTGGACAGCCTCAACGCCCGCTGCGGCATTGTCAGCCGCAGCGGTTATCGCCTGTCGCCGGCAGCGCGGACGATGATCGACACCTTGATCAGCCTCGATCAGCAGCCAGCGCTACAGGTGCTGGCCGGGTAGCCTGAGGCGCCAGCCACTGGCTGACTTTGAACGGCTTGCGGATCAGGCGCTGTTCGGCAGCCAGGTCGACCGAGGCCTGGAGCTGGTCGAGGAAGGGTTGATCAAGGCTGGAACGGAAGGTCTGGCCCAACACTTCATCCTGCAGGTCGCGCTGAAGGATCACCGGCGGGTAGCTGGCCAGGCCTGAAACCAGCTGGATGTAGGCCTCTTTGTTGCTTTCATCGCTCAGCCACAGCACCGCTTGTTGTTGCGTTTCAAGCAGGCGCTGAACCAGTTCCGGGTGGGCGTCGACAAAGGCTCCGGAACCCACCAGCACCGCCTGGATACTGCCGGCACCGCCCAGGTCTTTGGTGTTCAACGGCAGCTCGGCAAGGCCGCGTTCCTGTAGCGCAGTCAAGCCTGACAGCCCCCAGGTGGCGTCAATCTGTTTGGCCGCCAGGGCGGCGACCGCGGCGTTGAAGTCGAGGTTGATGACCTTGAAGTCTTTCTCGCTCAGGCCCTGGCTGGCCAGCGCGGCATCGAACGACAACTGGCTGGCGGTGCCGCGAAAAATCGCCACACGCTTGCCCTTGAGGTCCTGCAAGGTCTTGATGCCACTGCCCGGTGCTACGCCCAGGTAATGCTTGATGCCGCGTCCGGTAGCGGCCAGCAGGCGCGTATCGACGCCATTGGCCTTGCCGATGATGGCCGCCAGATCGCCCAGATAAGCGAAGTCGACCTGGCCGTTGGCAAAGGCTTCGTTAATCACCGGCCCCGCCCCCTTGAAGTAATTCCACTGGATCTTGATGCCATCGGCGGCGAAGGCCTTCTCCAGCAACTGCTGGTTGCGCAGGACATCGGTGACACCACCGCCGGAATTCTGCGTACCGGCACTCAGGTCCGGCACTGCAATGCGAATCTCGCGGACTTCGACGGCCTCGGCCAACGGCGGTAGCCACCCCACCACAGCGGCCAGGGCGGGAGCGGCAAACAGACTGAAAACACGGTTGATCGACAGGTTCATGGCGGGCGACTCCTTGTAGTGATGCGGCCACGCTAACCACAACCAGGAACAACAAATAAATACTAATAAATTACATTTTAATAACAAATAGAGATAACCGCGTAACGACGGGCCTCTGCATGGCGATGCATAAAGCACACAAAAAATATGCTTCGAAGGCATTGGATGCACGGCTCGGGGTCTGCTTTAAATGCTCTCTCTTATCACCTATTCGAATTTATTTTTGAAAAAATATACCCGAAAGGAATATAGAAATATCAATCCACGGAGGTCCGCCATGGCCCGAGCATCACTCCCCAGCTTGCCCCTGGCCGCATCCACAGGTCGCCTGCGTCAGGTCGGCAGATTGCACCGGGCACACCTGCAGGCGTGGTATTTACCGGCGGGCCTGGCCCTGCTGTGGTGGCTGGCCAGCCGCAATCAATGGATGAGCGAACAGATCCTGCCAGCGCCCAGTCTGGTCTGGCAGAGCGCGCAGGAACTGGCCCATGGCGAGCTCTGGTCGCACCTGGCAATCAGCCTGCAACGCTTGCTGATCGGCTTGCTGGCGGGTGTCGGCAGCGGTGCCCTGCTCGGTGCCTGGCTGGGTGTCAGCCGACGCGCCGAACGTCTGGTGTTGCCCACCTTCAACGCCCTGGCGCAGATTCCAACGCTGGCCTGGGTGCCGTTGTTCATGGTGCTGTTCGGCATTGGCGAAGTGCTCAAGCTGGTGGTGCTGGTCAAGGCAATCATCGTTCCGGTCACCCTGCACACCCTGGTAGGTGTGCGTGATGCCCAGCCACGTCTGCGCGAAGCGGCAGCGGTCCTCCAGCTGCCACGCCGTTTGCTGATCACCCGCTTGATCCTGCCCGCCGCGCTGCCGGCCTTTCTTGCTGGTGTACGCCTGGCCCTGGCCACTGGCTGGTCGTCATTGCTGGCGGTTGAACTGCTTGCCTCCAGTGAGGGCATCGGCTACCTGATGGTCTGGGCCCGGCAGTTGTTCATGCTCGATATCGTCTTCGTCTGCATCGGTGTCATCGGCCTGCTCGGCTTTGCCATGGACCGTGGTCTGAGCTGGCTGGATCGCCGCCTGGTGCATTGGCCGCATCCCCCCGGCGCCGAACTGCGCAGGCAACCTTTGTACGGCAGCGAACGCCTGCAAGCCTTGCTGCTTCCCCTGGCGCTGCTGGGTGTCTGGCAGCTGGCGAATCAGTTGCAGTGGGTCGATGCCAACATTCTTGTAGCGCCCGGACAGGTGCTGCTCACTGCCTGGAACGGCGTGCTCGACGGTTCGCTGACTTCGGCTTTGGCGGTCAGTGTCGGTCGAGCACTGGGCGGCTTGCTGCTGGGCGGCGGCCTGGGCTTTGTACTCGGGGTGTGGCTGGGCTTGTCACGCCCCGCCGAGCGCGTACTGGGCCCGACCCTCGCGGGTCTGCGGCAGATCGCGATCTTCGCCTGGGTACCACTGCTCACGGCCTGGTTCGGTCTCGGTGAGCTGGCCAAGTGGGTATTCGTCGGCCTGGCAGCATTCTTCCCCTTGTTCATTGCCACCCAACGCAGCGTCGCCAACCGTTCGCCGCAGCTCGACGAAGCCGCCCTCGTCCTCCATCTGAACCTGCGCCAGCGCCTGCTGCGCCTGGTGTTGCCCGGCGCGGCGCCGGGGATTTTCGCCGGCCTGCGGGTCGGGTTGATCTATTCCTGGCTGGGCACCATCGGTGCCGAGTACTTCATGCCCTCCGGCGGTGGTATCGGCAGCCTGATGATCGGCGCCCAACAACTGCTGCGCATGGACCTGATCATGGCCGGGATGCTTCTGGTCGGCCTCACCGGCGCGCTGTTGGGCGCCCTCGGACAACACATCGAATCGCGCGCCACGCGCTGGAGACGAGCATGAATGCCATTGCCCATCCGTTGGTCAGTTTCAATCAGGTCGGCAAGCACTTCGCCGTGGCGGGCGGTGAGCTGGAGGCCATCCGCGACTTCAACCTGCAGATCGCCGATGGTGAGTTCGTCGCCATTGTCGGCGCCAGCGGCTGCGGTAAATCCACCCTGCTACGGCTGTTGATCGGTCTGGACAATGACTACCAGGGGCAGATCCTGATCGACGGTCAGCCACTGACCGGCATCGGTAGCGAACGCGGCATCGTGTTCCAGGAGCACCGCTTGTTCCCCTGGCTGAGCGTGCGCGAAAACATCGCGCTGGGCCTGGTCAACACGACGCTGACTGACAGCGAGCGCGAGCAACGGATTGCCGAATACATCGCCCTGGTCGGCCTCCAGGACTTCAGCCAGGCCTACCCGCACCAGCTTTCCGGCGGCATGGCCCAGCGCGTGGCGATTGCCCGCGGCCTGGTCGCCAGCCCGCGCATTCTGCTGCTCGACGAACCCTTCGGCGCCCTCGATGCCCTGACCCGCCAGCAGATGCAGGAAGAGCTGCTGGCGATCCGTGCACGGGCGCGCATTACCACCCTGCTGGTTACCCACGATGTCGAGGAAGCGCTGTTTCTGGCTGACCGCGTGGTGGTGCTGGAACCGCGTCCAGGCCGTATCAAACGCATCAACAGCATCGACCTGGCGCACCCGCGACAGCGCGCCAGCTATGACTTCCATCGCCTGCGCGAGGCGCTGCTGCACGAACTGACCGCCGACGACCGCTACCTGCCGCCCGCGCCCACCCAGATCCATAACCTGCCCTTGTCCTACCTTGCCTATTGAGAGCCAACCATGAGCCAACGCCCCAACTTTCTGGTCATCGTTGCCGATGACCTGGGATTCTCCGACCTCGGCGCCTTCGGCGGTGAAATCGCCACCCCCAACCTGGATGCCCTGGCCAGCGCCGGTCTGCGCCTGACCGACTTTCACACCGCACCGACCTGCTCGCCAACCCGCTCGATGCTACTGACCGGCACCGATCACCATATCGCCGGTATCGGCACCATGGCCGAGGCCCTGACCCCGGAACTGATCGGTAAACCCGGCTATGAGGGCTATCTCAACGACCGCGTGGTGGCGCTGCCGGAACTATTGCGCGAAGCCGGATACCAGACGCTGATGAGCGGCAAATGGCACCTGGGCCTGAAAGCCGAACTGGCGCCGCATGCCCGTGGTTTTGAACGCTCGTTCGCCCTGCTGCCCGGCGCGGCCAACCACTACGGTTTCGAGCCGACCTATGACGAGCAGACTCCGCGCCTGCTCAAGTCGACCCCGGCGCTGTACATCGAAGACCAGACCTTCGTCGAGCAATTGCCTGAGGGTTTCTACTCCTCCGATGCCTTTGGCGACAAACTGCTGCAGTACCTCAAGGAGCGTGACCAGAGCCGGCCGTTCTTCGCCTACCTGCCCTTCTCCGCGCCGCACTGGCCACTGCAGGCCCCGGCCGAGGTGGTCGCCCGCTACAAGGGCCGCTACGACGCAGGCCCGGAAGTGTTGCGCCAGGAGCGCCTGGAAAAGCTGCGCCAGCTTGGCCTGATCAAGGCCGAGACCCGCGCCCACCCGGTGGATAATCACTGGGAGACCCTCAGTGATGAACAGCGCCAGCGTTCGGCACGCTCCATGGAAGTCTACGCAGCGATGGTCGAGCGCATGGACTGGAACATCGGCCGGGTGCTGGATTACCTGCGCAACCAGGGTCAGTTGGACAATACCCTGGTGCTGTTCATGTCCGACAACGGTGCCGAAGGCGCGCTGCTCGAAGCCTTCCCCAAATTCGGCCCGCACCTGGCCAGCTACCTGGACCAGCACTACGACAACAGCCTGGAAAACATTGGCCGGGCCAACTCATACGTGTGGTACGGACCGCAGTGGGCACAAGCGGCAACCGCGCCGTCGCGGCTGTTCAAGGCGTTTACCAGCGAAGGCGGCATACGCGTGCCAGCGCTGGTGCACTACCCGGCCCTGGCGCGCCAGGGGCAGATCAGCCATCAGTTCAGTACGGTGATGGACATCACCCCGACCCTGCTGGACCTCGCCGGTGTCCGTCATCCGGGTACACGCTGGCGCGGTCGCGATGTCGCCGCACTGCGCGGCAAATCGTGGCTGGGTTACCTGTCCGGCGAAACGGAACAGGTGCATGACGACAACACCGTCACCGGTTGGGAGTTGTTTGGGCGCCGGGCGATTCGCCAAGGTCAGTGGAAGGCCGTGTACATTCCAGGGCCGGTGGGCCCGGCCACCTGGCAGCTGTATGACCTGGCCAGCGACCCGGGCGAAATCGATGACCTCGCCCAGGCGCAACCGGCCAGGCTCCAGGCACTGCTGGGCGAATGGCAGAAGTATGTCGAGGAAACCGGGGTGATCCTTAGCGAGTCGCCGTTCCAGCCGGACTAGCCAGGGCCTGCAGACGGGCGCGATCGAGAATCTCGATCTCGCCATAGCCCAGGCGCAGCGCCCCGTCCTGCTGCAGCGACTTGAGGATCTGGTTGGTGGTCTGGCGCGACAGTGACAGCATCAGCGCCAGTTGCTCCTGGGACAGTTGCAACACTCGGCGGGTGCCGTCCATCTCGCCATAGCCGGCGGCGATCTGCAGCAGCCGATGGGCGACGCGCGGTGCCGCTGCAAACAGACTCTGCTGTTCCAGAGCGACGAACACCCAGCGCAGTTTCTGGCTCATCAGCAAGGCGAAGTCACGCCAATATTCGGGTTGCTGCGCCAGCAATGCCAGTAGCGCGGCCTGAGGTATCCACAGCAGCCGCACCGCACCTTCCGCCTGCGCATCATGGGTGCGCGGCTGGCCGTCGAACAGGCTGATTTCGCCGAACCAGTGCGGCGCTTCCACCAGCGTCAGCAATGCCTCTTTGCCTTCACTACTGACCGCCCCCACGCGCATGCTGCCCGACAGCACCGCGTACAAACCGCAGGGCGCATCGCCGCGCTGGAACAGGTACTGCCCCGGCGCCAGCTCACGCAGGCGGGCCAAGCCCGGCAGGCTATCCTGTAGGGACAGCGGCAGATGTTTGAACCAGTGGCCCTGGAGCAAGGTCTGGCGCCAGATTGGATCGGTGGTCATAAGGCCTCGAAGGTCAACTCTGTCGGCTAGCCGACAGACAGCCGCAATGGCTGCAGGGCATGCTCAGGCTACCCCACAGGAGGAACAATAATGAAAAACCTGGTCGAACACCTCAGTCAATACGCCGCCTACCACCGTGACCCGCGCAACATCGCCACCCACTTCGTCGGCATTCCGATGATCGTGCTTGCAGTCACCGTGCTGCTCTCTCGTCCGGGCCTGGATTTGCTGGGGGTGTGGCTGTCGCCGGCTTTGTTGGTAGCACTGGCGACGGGCTGGTTCTACCTGCGCCTGGACCAACAGTTTGGCTTGATCATGGCCCTGTTGCTCGGCCTGTGCCTGTGGGCCGGCCAAGTGCTGGCCGTGCAAAGCACCCTGGTGTGGTTGAGCGCGGGGCTGGGGCTGTTCGTGGTCGGCTGGGTGATCCAGTTTGTCGGGCACTACTATGAAGGACGCAAGCCAGCCTTTGTCGACGATCTCAGCGGGTTGATCATCGGACCGTTGTTCGTGGTGGCGGAATTGGGGTTTCTGCTGGGGATGCGGCCGGCGCTGAAGCAGGCCATCGAGCGTAATGCCGGGCCGGTGGCGATTCGGCAGAAAAAAGCTGCGGTCTGATTGACTCATCGCGGGGCAAGCCCGCTCCCACCGGTGGGAGCGGGCTTGCCCCGCGAAAGGGATCATGCCCGCGATTCAACCCCCAACTCATCCCACACCGACTCGGCCAGATGGAAGGTGGCATTGGCCGCCGGAATGCCGCAGTAGATCGCGCTCTGCATCAGCACTTCCTTGATTTCCTCACGCGTCACGCCATTGTTGGCGGCCGCGCGCAGGTGCAGCTTGAGCTCTTCGTTGCGGTTCATGCCGATCAGCATGGCGATGGTGATCAGGCTGCGGGTGTGCCGCGGCAGACCCGGACGGGTCCAGATATCACCCCAGGCATGGCGGGTGATCATTTCCTGGAACTCGTTGTTGAACTCCGTCAGGTTGTTCAGGCTGCGGTCGACGTGGGCATCGCCAAGTACCGCGCGACGCACCTTCATGCCTTCTTCGTAGCGTTGTTTTTCGTCCACGAATCGCTCCTCAGCGGGCCAGCAGAAAGTCGATCACCCGGCGGCTGAACGGCTCGCCGACTTCGACATTGGACAAGTGCGCGGCATGGAACTCGGCGTATTCGGCGCCCTGCACGTTTTCCTGAATGAACAGCCCGCCCGCAGGCGGAGTAACCGCGTCATGGCTGCCGGAAATCACCAGCAGCGGCGCCTTGATTTCGCCCAATTGATCACGGAAGTCGGCATCACGTACCGCCCCGCAGTTGGCCGCATAGCCTTGCGGCGAAGTGCTGGCAAGCATGTCGGTAATGCGCTTGGCCTGATCAGGCTTGTTCGATGAATAGGCCGGAGTGAACCAGCGCTCGATCGACGCATCGCGCAGGCCGACCATTGCTTGCTTGCCGTCGCGCAAGACCATTTCGATACGCGGGTTCCAGATCTCCGGCGAGCCGATCTTGGCGGCTGTGTTGCAGACGATCAGGCGGTTCAGCCGCTCGCCGGCATTGATCCCCAGCCACTGGCCGATCAGGCCACCCATGGACAGGCCACAGAAATGTGCGCGTTCGATCTTCAAGGCATCGAGCAGCGCCAGTACATCCTGGCCCAATTGCTCGATGCTGTAGGGGCCGTCGGTAACCAGCGAGCCGCCATGGCCGCGGGTGTCGTAGCGCAATACGCGAAAGTGCGCGGCAAAGGCCGGCACCTGGGTGTCCCACATGTGCAGATCGGTGCCCAGGGAGTTGGACAGCACCAACACCGGCGCGCCTTCAGGGCCGTCGAGTTGATAATTGAGTACGCCATCGGCGAGTTGTACCTGTGCCACAGCAGCCTCCTTCAGGCAGGGAAACGGTGATGTTCGGCCAACGCCCGCTCGACCCAGGCGCGGGCCTGACCGAGGTAGTGGGCCGGATCAAGCAGACGATCGAGTTCGTCCGCCGAGAGTTCGGCGCTCACCTGTGGATCGTCGCCAAGCACGGCGCGCAGGTGGCGTTGTTCGGCTACTGCACGCTTGCAGCAGGTTTCCAGCAAATGGTGTGCGCTGTCGCGGCCCAGACGTTGGGCCAGGACAATACTCACCGCCTCCGCCAGGACCAGGCCCTGGGTCAGGTCAAGGTTGTGACGCATACGCGCCGCGTCGACCTGCAGACCGTCAGCGATAATCTGCGCCTGGCGCAAGGCACCGGAGACCAGGCAGCAGATCTCCGGCAGGGTCTCCCACTCGGCATGCCACAGGCCCAGGCTGCGTTCGTGCTCCTGGGGCATGGCGGCAAACAGCGTCGACACCAGCCCCGGCACGCGGGTCGCCGCACCGATCAACACTGCAGCACCGACCGGATTGCGCTTGTGCGGCATGGTCGAAGAGCCGCCTTTGCCGGGTGCGGCGGGCTCGAACACTTCCGCCGCTTCGGTCTGCATCAGCAGGCTGATGTCACGGCCGAGCTTGCCCAGGCTGCCGGCGATCAGGCCAAGCACCGAGGCGAATTCCACCAGACGGTCGCGCTGGGTGTGCCAGGGTTGTTCCGGTAGTTGCAGATTGAGTTGCGCCGCCAGGGCTTCAGCCACCGGCAGGGCCTTGTCACCGAGCGCCGCCAGGGTCCCGGAAGCGCCGCCGAATTGCAGGGTGAGCAAGCGCGGCTTGAGTTCCTGCAGACGTTGGCGATGGCGGGTCAAGGCGCCCAGCCAGCCAGCGATTTTCATGCCCAGGGTGACCGGTGTTGCATGTTGCAGCCAGGTGCGTCCGGCCAACGGTGTGTCGGCATGGGCCTCAGCCTGACGCGCCAGCGATTCGGTCAGCCGTTGCAGGTCGGTCTCGATCAGGGTCAAGGCCTGGCGCAATTGCAGGACCAGGCCGGTGTCCATCGCATCCTGACTGGTAGCGCCCAGGTGCACATAACGCTCGGCTTCGGGCACGCCACTGGCGATCACTTTGCCCAGCGCCTTGACCAGCGGAATCGCCGAATTGCCGGCAATGCCGATGGCCTCGGCCAACGCCGCAAAGTCATAGCGCTCGGCCTGGCAGGCGGCCTGGATAGGCGCCACCGCCACCTGCGGAATCACCCCCACGGCCGCTTCGGCACGGGCCAGGGCCGCTTCGAAATCGAGCATGCCCTGCACCCGGCCACGGTCGGAAAATACCTCGCGCATGGCGGGCGCGGTGAAGTAGGCATCGAACAGCTGATTGCCCGGTCGCGGGTTCATCTACACGTCCTTTAACAGGTCAATGATCGTGGTGCAGGTAGGCCGCCTGTTTGGGCAGCCGCAGGCTGAACAGGAAGGCAATGGCCATCATGGCGGTAACGTACCAGTAAAAGGTGTTCTCCATGCCCATCGACTTCAGCCCCAGTGCCACATACTCGGCAGAACCGCCGAACATCGCGTTGGCCACCGCATAGGCCAGGCCGACACCCAAAGCACGCACCTGCGGCGGGAACATCTCGGCTTTGACCAGGCCACTGATCGAGGTATAGAAACTGACGATGCACAGCGCCAGGGTGATCAATACAAAGGCCAGGAACGGGCTGGTGACGGTTTTCAGCGCCATCAGGATCGGTACGGTAAAGAGCGTACCCAGGGCGCCGAACAGCAGCATCGAATTGCGCCGGCCGATACGGTCGGAAAGCATGCCGAACAACGGCTGCATGCACATGTACAGGAACAGCACGCCTGTCATGATGAAACTGGCGGTCTTGGCACTCATGCCGGCGGTATTCACCAGGTACTTCTGCATGTAGGTGGTGAATGTATAGAAAATCAGCGAGCCGCCAGCGGTGTAGCCGAGCACGGTGACGAAGGCCGCCGTGTGGTGGCGGAACAGCCCGGAGATACTGCCGGCTTCTTTATCGTTACGGGTTTCGGCGCTGCTGGTCTCTTCCAGCGAACGGCGCAGGAACAGCGAGATCACCGCCGCCACCGCACCCACCACGAACGGAATCCGCCAGCCCCAGGCGCGCAACTCATCTTCGCTGAGCAATTGCTGGAGAATCACCACTACCAGCACCGCCAGCAGCTGCCCGCCAATCAGGGTCACGTACTGGAACGAGGCAAAGAAGCCACGCTGGCCGCGCAAGGCGACCTCGCTCATGTAGGTTGCAGTGGTGCCGTATTCGCCACCAACCGACAAGCCCTGGAACAGCCGCGCCAGCAACAGCAGCGCCGGTGCCCAGGCACCGATCGTGGCGTAGGTGGGCAGGCAGGCGATGACCAGGGAGCCGGCACACATCATCAGCACCGAGATCATCATCGAATTCTTGCGGCCATGGCGGTCGGCGACGCGGCCAAACAGCCAGCCACCAATCGGGCGCATCAGAAAGCCAGCCGCAAACACCCCGGCGGTATTGAGCAGTTGCACCGTCGGATCGTCGGAAGGGAAAAAGGCTGGGGCAAAGTAGATGGCGCAGAAGGCGTAGACATAAAAGTCGAACCATTCCACCAGGTTGCCCGAGGAGGCACCGACGATGGCGAAGATGCGCTTACTGCGTTCCTCACCAGTGTAATAGGCAGTTGTCATGGCAATTCACTCTAGGAGGGTTACTGGAGTCTAGACACAATCAGTAACACTCTCGTTCCACAAACAATCCCCCCGGACTCGCGACCCTGCGTGGGAACCGCGTATCCGGTGGTATTGGTTTACACCCGCTCGATAGCCAGGGCCAGGCCCTGCCCTACCCCGACGCACATGGTCGCCAGGCCTTTGCGACCACCGTGTTTCTCCAGCTGATGCAAGGCGGTGAGGATCAGACGCGCGCCACTCATGCCCAACGGATGGCCCAGGGCGATGGCACCGCCGTTGGGATTGACCTGGGCAGCATCGTCGGCCAGACCCAGCTCGCGCAACACCGCCAAGCCCTGGCTGGCGAAGGCTTCGTTGAGTTCGATGACATCGAAATCACTCACTGCCACCCCGAGACGCTCGGTCAACTTGCGCACCGCGGGTACCGGGCCGATACCCATGACCCGCGGCGCAACACCGGCGCTGGCCATGCCGAGGACCCGGGCGCGTGGCGTCAGGCCGTGTTTTTTCACTGCTTCAGCCGAGGCCAGGATCAATGCCGCGGCACCGTCGTTGACCCCCGAAGCGTTGCCTGCGGTGACGGTCTTGTCCGGCCCGTTGACCGGCTTCAGCCGTGTCAAAGCTTCCAGGGTGGTGTCGGCGCGAGGATGCTCGTCGTGCTCGACAACGGTTTCGCCTTTTTTGTGGGCGATGCGCACCGGCACGATCTCTTCAGCGAAGAAACCTGCCGCCTGGGCCGCAGCGGTACGTTGCTGGCTGCGCAGGGCGAAGGCGTCCTGGTCGGCACGCGAGACCTGATAATCGTCGGCAACATTGTCGGCGGTTTGCGGCATGGCATCGACGCCATACTGAGCCTTCATCAGCGGGTTGATAAAACGCCAACCGATAGTGGTGTCTTCCAGCTTCATGTTGCGCGAATAGGCGCTGTCGGCCTTGCCCATCACAAACGGGGCGCGCGACATCGACTCGACGCCGCCAGCAATCGCCAGCTCCATCTCGCCGCTGGCAATGGCGCGGAAGGCGGTGCCGACCGCGTCCATGCCCGAGGCGCAGAGACGGTTCAAGGTCACCCCCGGCACGCTGTCCGGCAGGCCAGCGAGCAGCAGCGCCATGCGTGCCACGTTGCGGTTGTCTTCACCGGCCTGGTTGGCGCAGCCGAGGAACACTTCGTCCAGCAGATCCCATTGCACCTGTGGGTTGCGCTCGATCAGCGCCTTGATCGGCACGGCCGCCAGGTCATCGGCTCGCACGCCGGCCAGGGCACCGCCGAAACGGCCAATTGGGGTACGAATGGCATCGCAGATAAATACGTCACGCATCAGGCTTCTCCTGGCGCTTGGCCGTGGGCGGCGGCAGTGCGTGCTTCCAGGTCACGCAGGGCGGTCAGCTCGACTTCACTCGGTGCAGCGGTGGTCTGCACGCTGTCGGCAAAGCGAATGGCCCAGCCGGTGGCGGCAATGATCTGCTCACGGGTTACACCCGGGTGGATCGAGGTCACGACGAACTCGTGGGTGTCGGCTTCTGGTTCCATGATGCACAGGTCGGTGATGATCCCCACCGGCCCTTCCCCCGGCAGGCCCAGACGTTTGCGCGAATCACCGCCCTCGCCATGGCCGACCGAGGTGATGAAGTCGAGCTTATCGACAAAGGCGCGATTCGATTGCTTGAGGATGATCAGCACCTGTTTGGCCGAACCGGCGATCTCCGGCGCGCCACCGGCGCCGGGCAGGCGCACTTTCGGGTTGTGGTAGTCACCGACCACCGTGGTGTTGATATTGCCGAAGCGGTCGACCTGGGCGGCGCCGAGGAAGCCGACGTCGATACGCCCGCCTTGCAGCCAGTAACGGAAGATCTCGCCGGTCGGCACCACGGTGTCGGCGGTTTCCGCCAGCTCGCCGTCACCGATCGACAGGGGCAGCACGCTCGGTTTGGCGCCGATCGGGCCGGATTCATAGATCAGCACCACATCTGGAGAAGAGGTCAGGCGCGCCAGGTTGGCCGCCTTGGAAGGCAGGCCGATGCCGACGAAGCACACTGCACCGTTACGCAGACGACGGGCTGCGGCGACGGTCATCATTTCATTGGTGGAGTAGCTCATTGTGCAGCCTCCGAAGCGCTGGCCAGTTTTGCCTTGAATTCAGTGAAGTCGGCGGTGCCGCGAATGTATTCGTCGATCCAGGCGCTGAAGGTTTCGCGATTGCGGGCAATCGGGTCCCAGGCCTGGTAGAAACGGTTGTCACGCTCGTAGTAGCCATGGGCGTAGGACGGGTGCGCACCGCCCGGAACCAGACAGACGGCAGACAGTGCCCAGGTCGGCAGTACACAGGCGTTCATGGGTGCCTTCAGGTCGTCGACGATTTCTTCGACGGTGACGATGCAACGCTTGGCGGCCAGGGCCGCTTCTTTCTGCACCCCGAGAATGCCCCAGAGCAGCACGTTGCCCTTGCGGTCGGCCTTCTGCGCGTGAATCACGGTGACATCCGGGCGTACCGAAGGCACCGCGGCCAGCACTTCACCGGTGAACGGGCAGGTCACACTCTTGATCAGCGGGTTGACCTTGGGCAGGTCGGAACCGGCGTAGGCGCGCAGCACTGCGAAAGGCAGGCCCGAGGCACCGGCAACGTAGGCGTTGGCCAGATCCGCATGGCTGTGTTCTTCGATTTCCATGGCCTGCGGCCATTGTTTTTCCACGGCATCGCGCAGACGGTGCAGCGAGCCCACGCCCGGGTTACCGCCCCAGGAGAAAATCAGTTTACGTGCACAGCCGGCACCGATCAGCTGATCGTAGATCAGGTCCGGGGTCATACGTACCAGGGTCAGCTCTTTCTTGCCCTGACGAATGATTTCATGCCCGGCGGCAGTCGGAATCAAGTGGGTGAAGCCTTCGAGGGCGACGCTGTCACCGTCGTGGACGAACTGCTTCACGGCGTCGTGGAGCGAGAGGATTTCAGCCATTGCAGACTCCTGGATATGCTGAGTCGAGGTCGGTGTGCAAGGCGCCAGGGGTGGCGCCGGTAGGACTTCAGATTAAGACGGGGCCGAGGGCGGTACAATCCGATAATCGACTAACTGTTCGATTATCGAACCAATTGTTGTTGTGCTAATGGTGTGAATGCATCGCGGGGGAAAGCCCGCCCCACCAGGGAAAGGGGGGGTCTCTTGGGGCGGGATTTCCCCCC